>NZ_JBQKKM010000076.1:0-14849 GCF_052116745.1 Niallia sp. Sow4_A1
ACTGAAATTGATACTATAATTATACAATAAAAAAAGGATAGTTCCTTCAAATAATGAAGGACTATACCTTTTAGATTATGAACATTTGGAGGACTTTTTCAGTGGCCTCCATGAAAGGTCAGGTTTTTTTTCGGAATACAATCATACATAAGTGTTGATTTAAAGAAGGAACGACCTTACTAAAGAAAAATCATATTACTGGATTCTTCCATTTCTTTTTTACTACAATAAAAGATAGTTCTTTTTCTAATTAACATAGTAATTTTAATTATAGATAAGGATGAAGGAGAAAATAATAAGATAAAGGAGCGCTATCTAATGAAAATAGTAGAACAGAAGCCATTAACATTTAAAGGAGATAATAAACGTGCTGTGCTGTTATTGCATGGATTTACAGGTAATACATCTGATGTGCGTTTGCTAGGTAGATATTTAAATACAAAGGGGTATACATGCTATGTTCCTTTATATAAAGGTCATGGTGTTCCGCCAGAAGAATTAGTCGAGTCTGGACCGAAAGATTGGTGGAAAGATGTTACGGAAGCATACCAGCATTTAAAGGATATGGGATATGAAGAAATTGCCGTTGGCGGACTATCCTTAGGAGGGGTATTTTCCCTTAAATTAGGTTACACTGTACCTGTAAAGGGTATCGTAACCATGTGTGCTCCGATGTATATCAAGAGTGAAGAAGTAATGTATGAAGGAGTGCTTGAATACGCTCGCAATTATAAGCAACGCGAGAAAAAATCAGAAGAAGTCATCGAACAGGAAATGGGTCAATTTAAGCCGATGAATACACTGAAGGAATTACAAAATCTTATAAAAGAAGTAAGAGACTCTATTGACCTTATTTATTCACCCGTATTTGTTATACAGGCCAGACATGATCAAATGATTGATATAAATAGTGCTAATATTATTTATGAAGAAGTGGAATCGATTTACAAAGACATAAATTGGTATGAAAACTCAAGTCATGTTATTACACATGATAAAGAGAAAGAACAGGTATTTGAAGATTTCTATCAGTTTTTAGAAAAACTAGATTGGAAAGAATGAGAAGCAAAGGAGGTTTTTTGTTTGGAAGATATAATTAAGGAAAATGTCGAGAAGTTATTAACCTATATGAAAGATGAAGCCTACAAACCATTAACGGTGCAAGAATTAGAAGAGGCTTTTGGAATAGAGGATTCTTCTCACTTCAAAGATTTTGTAAAGGCACTTGTACAGATGGAGGAAAAGGGGCTAGTCGTTCGTACAAGAAGCAATCGTTACGGTTTACCGGAAAAAATGAACCTTATTCGAGGGAAACTAGCAGGACATGCAAAAGGGTTTGCATTTGTTATTCCAGAAGAACAAGGGATGGATGATATCTTTATCCCTCCAAATGAAGTAAAAACAGCGTTAAACGGAGATATTGTGTTAGCTCGTGTCACTTCTGAGAGTTCTGGTCAAAGAAGAGAAGGGACAATCGTCCGAATTATTGAAAGAGGCGTACAGCAAATTGTTGGTACATATTCGGAAAGCAAGCATTTTGGCTTTGTAATACCTGATGATAAAAAAATCGCAACGGATATTTTTATCCCTAAAGGCAGTACAAAAGGAGCTATCGAAGGGCATAAGGTAGTTGTTAAACTAACTTCCTATCCAGAAGGCAGAAAGAATGCAGAAGGAGAAGTTATCAAAATACTAGGGCATAAGAATGACCCAGGTGTGGATATTTTATCGGTAATACATAAGCATGGATTACCACTAGCTTTCCCGGAAAATGTACTAGATCAAGCGAATAGTGCTCCAGATACGATAGATGAAAAGGAAATTGCCAATAGACGAGATTTGCGTAATGAAACAATTGTCACCATTGATGGCGCAGACGCAAAAGATTTGGATGATGCGGTTACTGTTACAATTTTAGAAAATGGTCATTATAAACTAGGAGTTCATATTGCGGATGTTTCTTATTATGTAACAGAAAATTCTCCGATTGATGTAGAAGCAGAGGAAAGGGGAACGAGTGTTTATTTAGTAGACCGTGTGATTCCAATGATTCCACATCGCTTATCAAATGGAATATGTTCCTTAAATCCAAAAGTAGATCGTTTGACTCTTTCCTGTGAGATGGAAATCTCACCAGAGGGGGAAGTAGTGAAGCATGAAATTTTCCAAAGCGTCATTAAGACCACAGAGCGCATGACCTATGCAGATGTGAATTCGATCTTACACGAAAAAGATGAAGCATTGAGAGCTAAATATGAAGGTCTTGTACCGATGTTTGAACGAATGGAAGAGCTAGCAGCCATCCTTCGCAAAAAACGGATGACTCGTGGTGCCATTGATTTTGATTTTAAAGAATCCAAAGTAATCGTAGATGAAGATGGAAAGCCACAGGATGTCATTTTAAGAGAACGATCTGTTGCAGAAAAATTAATTGAAGAATTTATGCTTGTGGCCAATGAAACGGTTGCGGAACATTTCCATTGGATGCAGGTACCGTTTATCTATCGTATTCACGAAGATCCAAAAGAAGAAAAGCTAAGAAGATTCTTCGAGTTTATTACAAACTTTGGCTATATTGTTAAGGGAACAGCAAATTCTGTCCATCCTAGAGCATTACAGGAAATTATCGAAGCAGTTCAAGGAACGCCGGAAGAAATGGTTATTTCAACGGTAATGCTGCGATCGATGCAACAAGCGAAATACTATCCTGAAAGCTTAGGACATTTTGGTTTATCAACTGAATTCTATACGCATTTTACTTCACCTATTAGACGTTATCCAGATTTAATCGTCCATCGATTGATTCGGACGTATTTAATTGAAGGGGATATCAGTTCAGCGACACAAGAAAAATGGAATAGCCGCTTAACAGAAATAGCAGAGCACTCTTCTAGTATGGAAAGAAGATCAGTAGAAGCTGAGCGTGAAACAGATGAGTTGAAGAAATCAGAGTACATGCTTGATAAAATCGGCGAAGAATATGATGGTATTATTAGCTCCGTTACGAATTTTGGAATGTTTGTAGAGCTTACAAATACAATCGAAGGACTTGTCCATGTCAGTTATATGACCGATGACTACTATCGTTATGATGAACGTCATTTTGCCATGATTGGCGAAAGAACAGGAAAGGTCTTCCGTATTGGAGACGAAATTACGGTGCGTGTTGTAAATGTAAATAAAGATGAACGCGCAATTGACTTTGAAATTGTCGGCATGAAGGGAACACGCCGCAGAGATCCAAAGAAAGATGGCAAGGTATTCTCTACTGGCAGTGTCTCTCGTGCACCACGTAAAGGTAAATCAGATAGAGATACGGATCGAAAAGGAAAACCTGGAGAATCTCGCCGTAAAGGAAAGAATGATCGAAAACACTTCGAAAATGCACCAAAAGCAAAGCGAAAGAAAAAGAGACGGTAACTAAAAATTTGCTAAGCATTAAATTGCATGTGGTTTCTATCTGAAAAAGGAAACCACGTGCAGGGGATGTTTGTATAATAGACATTCTTTTGATAAAATTATTGGCAGAGTAGGGGGAAGAGGCATGCCAAAAGGTGAAGGGAAATTAGTTGCACAGAATAAAAAAGCAAATCATGATTACTTTATTGAGGAGACTTACGAGGCAGGGATTGTTCTTCAAGGAACTGAAATCAAAGCAATTCGTGCTGGAAGAGTAAACTTAAAGGAATCATATGCACGCATTATTAATGGAGAAGTATTCCTGCTCGGAATGCATATTAGTCCCTATGAGCAAGGAAACCGATACAATCATGACCCTTTAAGAACAAGAAAACTTTTATTACATCGAAAACAAATCAATAAATTAATTGGGGAGACAAAAGAAGTAGGTTATGCTTTAGTCCCACTAAAGATTTATTTTAAAAATGGTTACGCAAAGGTTTTGATTGGTCTAGGTAAGGGTAAAAAGAACTATGATAAGCGTGAAACCTTAAAACGTAAAGAAGCAAATCGTAGCATCGAACGTGCTTTACGTGAAAGGCAAAAAATGTAATCCAAAACTTTACAATTGAAATACGCTATAGTTATGTTATAATAATTTATGTCGATATGACAACATAACTTTAAGCTCCTATTTCAGAGCTTCCGAAACGTTACGCTTTTCTATTAAAGCGGGAATCATGTAATGTAACAATTGCTTGATTTTATCCTAATAATGGGGACGCTACGGATTCGACAGGGATAGTTCGAGCTTAGGTTGCGAGTCGAGGGGATCGGCCTCGTTAAAACGTCAAAGCCTATAACTGGCAAACAACAAAACAACTTCGCTTTAGCTGCTTAATAGCGCTTAGCGGTTCCTCCCTCCATCGCCCATGTGGTAGGGTCAGGGACTCAAACTGAGTGGGCTACGCCGGATTCCACCGTCTGAGGAAGAAGGAAGAGAACAACCAGACTAGCTTACCGGACGCCTGTCAACAGGCAGAAGAATAAGCGAAATGCGAATATGTTGACTACACTCGTAGAAGCTTAAGTGCCGATGTTTCTGGACGTGGGTTCGATTAATTTTAGTCGCCTTGTATGGTAACATATAAGTGAAAATCTGGCTTTATCGGTGAAACCTAAGTCACATTAACTGTGATAAGGCAATGCCGAGCGGTATGTGAAGTAATTCAACAGCCGTGTATCGACTTATAGGCTGCCAAGAATTTGGTAGCACTAGGATACGGAATGCTACTTTAAAGTAAATTTATATTTCGTATAAGACGCCAGAGGACCTAACTAAATATTACAGGTTCAAGATATAGTCAGTGCCATGACGAAAGCATGGAATTGCACGTCCCACCGTCTCCACCAAATACATATTTGGTGGTTTTTATTTTGTCTATATGTGACGTAAAGCATAAGTTTTCCGTTTGGAAAGCTTATGCTTTATTTTGTTTTAGGAAATTTTATGC
Organism: Niallia sp. Sow4_A1; assembly: GCF_052116745.1. NCBI lineage: Bacteria > Bacillati > Bacillota > Bacilli > Caryophanales > Bacillaceae > Niallia > Niallia sp. Sow4_A1. The sequence continues at coordinate 4,914 of NZ_JBQKKM010000076.1, forward strand.
TTTATTTAAGATATAAAAGCATAACAATCTTTATTAGCTAAGTACGCTTAGTATAAGGAATTTTGTCTATTAAATTCATAAAATCCTTGATTAATTTTCATATTTAACATAATATTAAAATAATTATGAATATTACCTTTCTAATGATAAGCGCACATTTCCCAACCCTACGGACAAATGTGTGCTTTTTTAATTAAATGGGGGAGGAATACTTTTCCATCTTAGCGAGATACTACCTCTAAATAGAGGTGGTCCTTATGTATGAACATTTATTTATAACCCCTAGAAGTGTTTTATATAATATAGAGCCAATCGGTACTGGTTCCGAATTTGTTGAAAGTTTAACAAGCTATTTAGCTAGAGTTGCGTTTGAGCATAATACATCCGTTGGTCATTTGGTAAATAAATTACTAATCCCGAGTATGGATAAGGACTATCTTCATAGAAGTCGTGATTTTGGAGGTAATCGATTTTATGAAGGTGCGAAAACGATAAACGGATACATGGAAAATTCCTTGAGTGTGGTAAAGGCAATCGAAAAATTAACAGTTAGGGACGATATACATAAATTGACATTAATAAGATGGAAAAACGTATTTCCTTTAAGGGAGCTGTTAAAGAAATCCTTAGCTTGGTGTCCTTTTTGTATCAAAGAATGGAAAGAAAATAATAAAACAGTTTATTATCCTTTAATATGGTCCATAGACTTAGTCCATATGTGCCATATTCATTCATGTTTTCTAATAAATAAATGTCCAACTTGCTTTAAGCAACAGGATATTCTAAGGAGGCAATCGTTAGTTGGTATTTGCCAACACTGTCTTCGACAATTAGATGATGGTGCAACAAAAGAGAAATATGGCCAAGAAAATAAGGATTGGCAAGGTTTTGTAATTGATAATGTTTGTTCATTGTTAAATTATGATGGAAAAATAAATACAGGCGAGAACTCACTTCTTGTTAAGAATCTTAATCTTATTTGTGAAAAAGTATTCGATGGAAGTATTAACGAATTTAGTAAACAATTAAATTTTGCAAGAAGTTCGGTAGTAGGATGGATTAAAGGCAAGGTTAAACCAACCTTAGAAAATCAATTATACATATGCCAGAGGTTAAATATAGAAATAGAACAATTATTACTTACTACCAACATTCAAAATTTTCATATAGTTAAACAAAGGAAAAGAATTATAAATACTTCATCAAAACCTAAAAGAGTTGACTATTACATTGTTGAGAAGGAGTTAGAAAAAGTTATCCAAAATAAGGAAAATATATCAATGGAAGCAGCTGCTAAAAAAGTAGGCATAAATAAAAGAACACTTTATAGAAAATTTCGCCATCTTTGCGTTCAAATCTCAAATCATTATAAGCAATACCTTGAAGAAAGAAAGCTTCAAAGAATACTATGTTTAAAAATTCAGGTTGAAGCTACTTTCACAAACCTATATATGCAGGGAATTTATCCAAGTAGGAGGAAGATAGAATTTGTTATGAATAAACCAGGTGTACTCAAAGAAAGAGAGTTACAATCTCACTGGAAGGGTTTATTAGGTAAACAAGGTTTACTATTTGAACGTAATTTAGGGGAGTGTGAAGATATTGGTGATGAATTCCAATGAGTTTCACGAATGGTCTAAAGAACTTAATTTGTCTGAAGAAGCAATAGAACAAATAAAAATAATCAGATTATCTGATCCATCACGCCTTGTTGGTGGAGGGGCTCGGAATGTTCCTGGAGAGTTCACTAGTAAAAAAATGGGTGTAACCATTCAATTTGAGAGCTCAAAAGTTGAGCTGGCTGCAATATACATGATGGAGTTTGATGATAATGTATTGGAATTCTATGATCAACCTCCTTCAATTAAATTAAACAAAGTAGGTTGGAAAACACCTGACTTTTTTGTAATTGAGAAAGACAGAGCATATTGGATTGAGTGGAAAACAGAAGATGAATTGATTAAGCTATCACAAAAGAAAAATGCAAAGTATTATTTGGATGAGGAGAGTAATTGGCGTTATTTACCAGGAGAGGAATATTGTAAATCACTTGGAATTGAGTTTAAAGTAGGCTCATCAAAAGATATTAATTGGACCTTACAAAGAAATCTAATTTACTTAAAAGATTATTTAGGGAGCGAAAAACCAAATGAAGAAGTTATTTCTTCTGTAAAGAATAACATAATGGCTTCTCCAGGAATAACTTTGAAAAAGTTGATCGATTCTTCAGGTGAAGATTTTACTTTAGATGATATTAACATCTTAATTGCTCAAGATATTTTATACGTTGACCTTTTCACATCGTTATTGGTAGAGCCTAGTTCTGTTAAGATTTATTGTACCAAGGAGCAAAATAGGAGCTTTATAAATCTTTGGGAATCTTCTAGAGAGAAGAAGGAAGTAAGCGTGGTTAAAATCACAAATGGCTCAAAGATATTGTGGGGAGAAATACAGTGGAAAATCCTTAATCATGATATAAAAAACCTATTTTTGGTATCAGATTCTGGTGATTATAATGAAGTCCCCATAGAAACGTTTGAAAGATATGTTTCAGAAGGTTATATTACAGGTTTGAATTCAGATGATGACATAGATGATGAAAAAGTCAAAGAATTGATTACTACTGCTGCTGAGGCAGACTTGAAAATAGCAAACAGAAAATACTCGATTGTTAAAAAGATTTTGCAAGGAGATGAAATAGGACCAATAAAAGAAACGGATAGAACAATAAGAAATTGGATAAAGGCATATAGGGATGCCGAAGATTTATATGGGAACGGATACCTTGGACTATTACCAAATGATAAAAACAAAGGTAACCGTAATAGAAAAATTCCAACAAAATCAATTGAGTTAATGGAAGAGGTTATAAATGAAAGCTATGAATCAATAAAAATAAAAACTGCAAAAGTTGTTCATGGAGAATATCAAACTCTTTGTGAAAACAACAAAGTTCCTCCAGCGTCATACCAAACCTTTTGTGAAGCAATAAGGAAACGGAGTATTTTTGAGTTAACAAAAAGTAGAGAAGGTGATCGTGCCGCCTATAAATACGAGGAATTTTATTGGTCACTAGAGTACACCACACCAAAACATGGAGATAGAGCTTTTGAAATCGCTCATATTGATCATACTCTACTAGATATTGAATTAGATATTGGAAATGGGAAATCAAAAAAACCATGGTGCACATTTTTAACAGATGCTTTTTCAAGGAGAATTTTAGCTTTTTATTTAACATTTGATTCCCCGTGTATTAGCTCAAACATGATGATTATAAGAGAATGTGTTAGAAAATATAATCGGCTTCCTCAAACTTTGGTCGTGGATGGAGGGAGAGATTTTCACAGCATTTATTTTGAGTCACTACTTGCAATGTATGAAGTTGAAAAGAAAACCAGACCCGCTGCAAAGGCTAGGTTTGGTAGCGTAGTCGAGCGTCTATTTGGTATCGCAAATAAACTGTTAATCCATAATCTACTTGGAAATACTCAGGTGATGAAAAATGTACGTCAAGTAACTAAACAGGTGAATCCTAAGAATCATGCAGTTTGGAACTTGGAACTATTGACAGAAAGGTTAGAAAATTGGATAGACGAAGTTTATGATATCCGTGAACATCCAGCACATTTTATGACTCCTAAGGATGCATTTAATCATTCAATAGCATCAACAGGCAAACGATTTACTAGACTTATACCTTACAATGAAGAGTTTATCATTCTAACATTACCATCTCCTAAACCAAGACACCGTAAGGTTCATCCGGGCAAAGGTATTAAATTGAACTACTATTATTACTCGAATGACAAGTTTCGTAATAGAGAGATTGAAAATAGTATGGTAGAAGTTCGTTACGATCCATTTAATATAGGTGTTGCATACGCTTATGTAAATAAACGATGGGAAAAATGCTATTCTGAGTATTATTCCATTGTAAATGGAAAGACAGAAAAACAGATAAAACTGATTACAGAGGAGCTTCGTCACAAGAGAAAAGAATTTGAAAAAAACAGTTCAATTACAGCGAAAATGATTGCGAAATTTATTCTTGAATCTGAAGAAATAGAAAACCGTTTATTATTGGAAAAGCAGGGTAAAAGCATTGATGCGGTCCAATTAACATTGATAGAAGGAACTGGGAAGAACGATGATATGCTTAACAAAAGGCCGGATAAAACTGATGTTAATTTTTTTGATGATGATATGGATTTAGTGTTTTTGGGGAGGGATAATTAATTGCATGAAACAGCGAGAATGTTTGATGTAGATTTATTGAAAAAATCAAAGGAAGAGAGGGTAAAATTCTTTAAGGAATACACTATACAACATCCAAAGTTTACTAAAGTAAAGGATGAAGTTATAAAAGAGATAAATTCTAGTGATTACAATATCATAATGGTTATTGGTCCATCTAGAATTGGAAAATCTAGATTGGTTGGGGAACTTATTTTTGAATATCTTAAAAATATGGAGGAAGAAATAAGATTAAATCCAGGAATAATTCCTATTTCAGGGATGGAGTTACCAAATCCAGATTTATCAAGGTTTAATTGGAAGGATTTTTATTTTCGAGTGCTAACTGCATTAAAAGATCCGTTAATAGATGAAAAGATTGACATTGAAAATGAAATTATAAGAAAAGAACCAAAGAAGTATTTAAAGCCCTTTAGGAAAGATACTGCGCCAGAATTAAGGATATCTATAGAATCTGCGTTTCGTAATAGAAAAACTAGGGCTTTCTTGATCGATGAGGCACAACATTTTTTTAAAGTTGGAGGAGGTAGTGAAGCACTCAACGTACAATTTAATTCTATTAAATCTCTTTCGAATATGACTAGCTCAAAGTTTGTCATGTTTGGGACTTATGATTTAAATCAGGTTATTAATTTGGATGGGCAATTAACCAGTCGTGTTAAGGAGGTACATTTCCCTCGATACGATGTAAGAAATAGAGAAGATGCAAAATTCTTTAAGAGTGTAGTGTATACTCTGCAGAAGGTTATTCCTGTAGAAGAAGAGCCGAATTTTCTTGATCATACTCAATATTTGTATAACTTTAGTATTGGCTGTATAGGACTTCTTAAACAGTGGTTAGAAAGGGCGCTATCAGACGCATTGAGTTCAAGTGATAAAACAATAACAATCGAACATTTAGAGAGAAATTCATTAAATCAAAAGAAGATTCTTACTTTAGCTAGAGAAGCTATTAAAGGTGAAAGTGATTTCATAGAAAAAGAGGAAGATAGGATAGAGTTGCAGGAAATCTTGTATGGATCTGTTAAAAAGAGTGGTTCTCAAAAGAAGGAAGATGATAAGAGTACTGACAAAGGTAAGCATAAACGTTCAAAGCCAGGTCAACGTAATCCGCATAGGGATCAAGTTGGGACAGTAAGGGAAGATGAATCCGATTTTAGCGAAATAGCGAAAGAAAACTCTATAGGTGAAAAATGAATATATATATATAATAATTGAGTGAATATCATGTTTTTTCACTCAATTATTAATATCTTTTTCAAATAGAAGAAAATGATTAAGTTGTTAAAAACTTAATTTATTTAAAAGCATTGATTTTGGGGGACAAGAGTAATGAATTCTCTAATAGAAAGTTTAAGAAAAAGTGAAAATCCATTAGGTGATTTTTTATCATCAAGAACAGTATTGTATAATAATATAGAACCGATAAGCATCGGGACTCCGTATATTGAGAGTTTAACTAGTTATATTTGTAGAATAGCAAAAAGTCATAATGTCAGAGTTACTACTCTTTTAAATGAACTCATTGGATCTTATATAGGTTTACCTTATTTAGCTGATGCGTTTGCTAAAAATTTGGCACCTAATAGATATAATCTTATAAATGGTATAAGTACAATAAATATTGAGTTTATTAAAGTGCTTGAAAAGTTAACCGGACGGAACGACATAGAACATATGACGTTTAAAAATTGGAAGGGTATTCTTTCTAATAATATTGTGTCTAAAAATAGAAGATGGTGTCCACTGTGTTTAAACTATCTAAAGAAGGAATCAAGAGAAATATATGAGCCATTAATTTGGTTAGTACCTAGTATCAACAAGTGTGAAATACATAGTACAAGGATTAAGGAAGAATGTCCAAACTGTAATAAAAAACTGGGATTTGTGCATCGAAATTTAATTGTTGGATATTGTCAATATTGTTCAGGGTGGTTAGGTGAAGATGGAGATTCTATTTCCAATGACCCATTGACTAATGATGAGCATTTTGTAATTAAAAATTATAAGCAACTAATGGAGCAAGGACCCAAGTTAACATCATTCCCAAGTAGAAATTTTATGAGTTTAATTCTTCCTAAAATAAAGGATGATTTAGGGTTTGAATACTTATTAGACTTTGCGGGCTTTTTAGATGTAAGATATATTACTTTAATAGATTGGATAAAGAATAAACATATACCAAACCCAGCTTCGCTACTCACAATCTGCAGTAAACTCAATTATACCATTTTTGATCTTATTAATCTGTCGAATAAATCAAGTAATAAAATTAATAATAATATAATATTGAAAGTAGAAACTAAGATTTCAATGGAAGAATTAAGGAAACATTTATTAAAGGAGATAGCAAAGGATACTCCTAGGAGCCTAAATCAAGTCTGTAAAGACCTGAGAATTACCGGAAAATTCGCAGGTTATTACTTTCCTGAATTATGCGAAAAGATAGTAAGTAGGTTTTCTTCATATAAACGTGATTTTGATTCGAAAAGATTTAAGAAAACTGAAGAAATTTTAAATAATGCTTTAGCTGAAGATATACCGGAGAGTTTAAATAAAACGTTAAGTGAACATGATATATCCTATAAGACTGCAAAAAGATATCACCCTATCCTTTGTGAAAAAATTAGTCTTAAGTATAAAGAATATTATAGCGAAAAGAAAAATCAGAATATTGAAGAAATGAAGGTTCGGATTGAAAGTGTGATATTGGAGTTGCATAAGGAAGGTATATATCCTAGTGTCGGGAATATTAGTAAGAAACTGTCATTAAAAAATGCTAATCTATTTCGTCAAACGGTGTTCAATGATTTTCGAAAAAGCATCTTATTATCTCTGGGATATAGGAATTCTCATTTAGCCCCAAATTCAGATTTAGAAAATATATAATCCTTTTCAATTTTTTGTTATTTTTTAAAGGAACATATTCAAATTGTATACAAAAGAAAAAAGTATAGAGAGCTTGATTTTGAATAAAAAATTAAGCTTTAAATCATTTTTTGAAAAGGGGATTTTGAAGAATAGAAAATATATAAGATCAATCACTACTATTATATCAATATGCTTAATTTTTACGCTTATTCTGGAACTGCATGTTAAAAGTGGTCTAGAATTAAGACTTTTACTTTAAGTGGCTACCTCTCGTTCCAATAATGTTCATTTACTTGAAAGCAATCATTTAGTTGTTGCTATACATTTTTAAGAATATGAAATAGTTGAATAAAAATTTTTTCATTAACAAAAGTTTTATATTTGTTAATGGTCATAAAAAATTCATATCTTTTCAATTATATCTGCACATATTTTTGAGATTATCTAATCAATAAAGATTGGATAGGGGGAGGGATCTTAAGTGAATGTAAAAAAAATTTCCATGTTAATAGGAGCTATTGCCATTCTCCTTTTTATTGGATGGTTTTATCTAGGACTATTAAGTTCTCCTGATCCTGTCGTGCAGGAAAAATCAACTTCTACGCAGATAGAAAATACTGAGCTAATTAATCTAAAAACAGTTGGAACACCTAAATCGCCATAAAAGAGCAATTTTAATATATTGAAATTTTCTAATCTATAAAGACTGTTCTTCTTTATTTAAGGTAATTCAAATCTACTAAGCAAAACCTTAATTATAGGAGGTGATTAATTAAAAGAGTTGATTATTATAAATAGGTTGTCCATTAATATGCTCATCGGGTATTAATAGTTTTTGATTAAACATAATTAAACCTTACCAAAATCAAAATCTAATTGGAAAGTGATGATGGAAAGAAATGTTTTGGGCAACCCCGATACATATTATTGATGATTGAGAGGGATTCGGAACTATCTATAATATATAGAACTAAGTGACAAAAATTCTTACTCTTTTATGGAATTACTTAAAAAGATCTTAAAAACATATTTATTGGGGGAAAAACATCATGAAATTGAAAGCGTTAATAGTACCGACATTGTTAGTAGGCTTACTAGCAGCTTGTGGATCAGATGATGCAGCTAAAGAACCAAAAGAGGAAGAGACTCCTGCGGAACAACCAGCAGCAGAACCTGAGGAAAAAGAAGCAGATGCAGTGGCAGCAGCATCAATAACAGATGATCCAGCTGTTTTCGCAGCAGCACTAGGTGAAGAGGGAACCTGGATTGTAGCAGCAACGAAGGATTTAACATTTGACGGAGACTTAGTTGTAGCTGGCGAATTCCATGATAAAGATGAGGCAGCAAACCCAATCTATCGTAAATTAGCATTATATACACAAGATGAACAACGTAATGTTACAGGAACTTTCACACTTACTGTTCCTAAAATGATAGTACAAAGTGAAAACTTCAAAATCCAAAACGGTACTGTAAAAGGTGATGTTGTAGTAGAAGCAAAGGGATTTACTCTAGCGAAAGATACTACAATTGATGGTAATGTTTTCTTTGCAACTCAAGAAGCCAGAGACACTGCAGTTATCGAAGGTACAATTACTGGTGTTGGAGCTAAACCTGAAGATGTAGTTGTATCAACTGCTTCCATTACTTATGACCCTGAGACTCTAGTAAAAGCTGCTAGCAAAGATGGAAACTGGATTTTTACAACTCTTGGTAATGTTACATTAGATAATGAACTAGTTGTTGATGGCGAGTTCTATAATAAAGATGACAAATCTCAAGGTCTTTACCGTAAATTAGGTTTATATTCACAAGATAAAGATCGCAATGTGACTGCTGCTTATACATTAACAGTACCAAAAATGACAGTGAAAAGTGAAAACTTTAAAATTCAAAATGGTACAGTTAAAGGTGATGTATACGTTGAAGCAAAAGGCTTTACTCTTGCAAAAGACACTACTATTGATGGAAATGTTTACTATGCAAGCGAAGATGTAAAATCTTCTGCGGTAATCGAAGGAAAAGTAACAGGAAAACAAGAAGTAAAATAACTTAATAAAATTTATAGTGTAAAAATAATCCCTATTACATGAGTGGGGATTATTTTTATTTTTCTTCCTTTCAACCAAATAGTAGAATCTATTATCCCTTTAAAATAGTCCCCTCTCTTTGACGATTCCTAATACCTTTTATTAAAAAATATTTTAACCTGTGAGTTATGCAACATAAACGTAACATATTTGAAACATAAAATTCCAAATTTCTGCATAATTCGACGGTATTCTATTTTTAGTAAGTAAGCGTCAAATAGACCCCACCTATGTTTTAGATGGGGCCTGGGTTATTATTTAGTTAAGTTTTTTAAATGAAATACAAGACACTGGTAGTGTCGTTGACCAAGGAAGTAGTTGGTCAAGGTTATCATGATCTGTCAGATCCAAGTTGGGAAGCTGCTCAAATAGATAGCGAAGATAGTAATATGGATTCAATCCGTTTGCGATCGCTGTCTCCACGATACTGTATATGATGGCACTGGCTCTCGCACCATTTGGTGTGTTACTAAACAGCCAAGCCTTCCTTCCAAGCACTACTGGCTTAATAGCCCTTTCGCTTCTATTGTTATCGATTTCTAATCGACCATCCTCTAGAAATGCCACTAACTTATCCCACTGGTTTAGACAGTATGTAATAGCTTTGCCGAGACCACTTTTAGGCAACACATGTTGTTCTTGTACTTTTAGCCATGACAAAAAAGAGTCTAGTATTGGTTTACTTTGCTCTAGACGTTGTTTATACCGTTCTTCCGGC
>NZ_JBQKKM010000077.1:0-14640 GCF_052116745.1 Niallia sp. Sow4_A1
CAAAGTGCCTGAACTATTTCCAGTAAAGAACCAATATCAAATTAATGAAAAAGTGTTAAATTTAATATGGATAGGTGTTTTATATATGTCTCATTTGGCTAGGTCAGTTCAAGATGACCCAACCTTTTTGTCAGGTGAAGAGGAACTATCCGAGATTATCGACAGCCACCGCTCTGAGGAACATTTTAATTTGCTGCTGTCCCATCGACCAGAGTTGTTTTCCCTCTATGAAAAATTGGATCTAGTCTTAACTGGTCACGCCCACGGAGGGCAAGTAAGACTCCCGTTCATCGGCGGAATAGTCGCACCAGATCAAGGCTTTATGCCCGAATATACAGCCGGCATGTATAAAAAAGAAGAAACGGTAATGATTGTTAATAGAGGTTTAGGTAATAGCATAATTCCCCAGCGGATTTTTAATCGACCAGAGATTGTGGAAATAGTATTAGAATAAGGAGCTTTCCTTAGAAGAATCGATCTTCTTGGAAGGCTCCTTTTTACGTTATGCTTTATCTGTCACAGGATATACGGTGAAAAAATCAGCATAGTCTACTAGATGAAAGTCAGCAATTTCACATTGATTTTGGAACATACAGGTTTGAATCCCTAATTTATTTGCCGGAATTAAATCCAATTCTCTATCACCAATCGCTAAATCAATCGAATACTTCGTATGTAAATAGTGATAGGAATCTACTGCAGGCTTCCTAGGAAATCCATTCTCCAAAGTTACGATTTCCGCAAAATATTTCTCCCATCCATAATGGCGAAGAAAATGAGTAACTCCCGCATAGCTTTTATGTGTCATAATCACATTCGTATCCGCTTTTTTTAAAATCTCCTCTACACCTGGAAAAGGCTTTACCGCACTTACATCGATTTCCTTATTCATAGTCTTAATCTCTTTTATCTGCTGTTCCGTTAATCCAAAAAATTGAATCGCATGGGAAAAGGAAACTTTTAATTCTTTATAAATAGAGTCCTTTTCTATCTTTTCTCCAAGTATCTTGTAAAGAACCTCTGTATAAGCAGGATATGTATCAAATAATGTACCATCAAAATCCCAAAGAATATTCATATAGGAATCCTCCATAAATGTTGTTTCTTCTATGTTAATATACTTAATTTGGTAAGTCTATTAGGAGATTGCTAGAGTGGGAGAGGAAGGAATAGGGATGAACGCAGGACTTTGGAGGGAGGAGGGGGAAAGTAGTGTTCATCAGAGGGATGAAAACCAAAAGCAGCGGAACCAAAGGAAAAAGTGGTATTCATCAGGGGGATGAAAACCAAAAGTAGCAGGATCAAAGGGAAAAGTGGTGTTCATCAGGGGGATGAAAACCAAAAGCAACGGAACCAAAGGAAAAAGTGGTGTTCATTAAGGAGATGAAAACCAAAAGCTGCAGTATCAAAGGGAAAAGTAGCGTTCATCAAGGAGATGAAAACCAAAAGCAATGGTATCAAAGAGAAAAGTAGTGTTGTGTTCATCGTTCATCAGAGACAATAGTAGTAGTTGTCCCCTCCCCATACGTAAAGGAAATGCCAAAAACCCAGTCCACCAAAATATCCCCCCTAATATTGACGGATAATCTAAAAATGTTTATTATATTACTAACGAAATATAATTTTGTTTATAAAATAACAAACAAAATAACGAGGTGTTTGTTTTATGGATGTTTCATCATTTTTTCAAAACGCAACAATAGATGAATTAAAAAAGGGATATATAGAGAAAGATGATTCGTTTCTTTGTCTTTTGTGTGGGGAGCAGGTAGAGAAGGGCATTATCTATCCAGTGGATGGCAAATTATATGAGGCGGAGAAGTTTATGAAGCGTCATATTGAGGGTTCGCATCAATCTGTGTTTCATTATTTGATTGGTCTTGATAAAAAGATGACAGGGTTAACGGAGCATCAGACGAAATTACTGGAGCTGTTTTATCAAGGGAAAAGTGATGCAGAGGTAAAAAAGGAACTGGAGATTGGCAGTGCTTCAACGATTAGGCATCATCGTTTTGCTCTGAAGGAAAAGGAACGGCAAGCAAGAAATTTTCTGGCGATTATAGAGTTAATGAAGGAAAAGGACAATCATGCCCCTAGTTTTGTCCCCATTCATCAAACAGCTACGATGGTAGATGACCGATACAATATTACGGAAGCAGAGCAGGAAGAAATAGCAGCTAAGTATTTTAATGCAGGAGTCTTGAGTAAATTTCCGATGAAACAAAAGCAAAAGTTAATGGTTCTTCGTGAAATAGCAAAGCGATTAGAAGGACAGGAGAGCTATTCGGAAAAAGAATTAAATCAGCTCTTACAAACAATTTATGAGGACTATGTTCTGATTAGACGATATTTAATTGAATATGGATTTCTTGATCGCAAGGCAGATGGAAGCCTTTATTGGTTAAAAAAATAGACTGTTTTCAAAAAAAGATTATTGCTTTTTTAATAGGATAAATACATTGATTGGGAATGGTGAGCAGTCTGAATACACGGAGACTTGGGAACTGGGAGAAAGTCCAACGGAGTTGCGAAGCCTCCCTCCCATGGAAAGCGAAGTGTATTTTAAGCTGAAGCTTATAACAACAAGCTTTACGATAATAGCCAAAAATAAGAGAAGGGTGAAAAAAATGGACCGCAAAAAAGTACTAAAACAGCAATATCGAGAAATTCCGATTGAAGCTGGTATTTATACAATAACAAATAAAAAGAATGGGAAGGTATGTGTAGTCAGCACACGGAATTTTAAAACAATTAATGGTGTAAAATTTTCCCTGGAAAATGGCGGATATGCGAATAAAAAGCTGGTGGAAGAATGGAAGGAATATGGAAAGGATGCATTTTCCTTTGAAATAGTAGAGGTATTAAAGCCGAAAGAGGATCCTTATTATAATGAAAAAGAAGAGCTAGCAAAACTGGAAGATAAGTGGTTGGATAAACTACTGCCGTTTGGTGAGAAAGGCTATAATAATCGGAAAAATTAAGGATAAATCTAAATACACAAAAAAAGCTGTATTAGCAATATAGATAACAATAAGACAGCATACACAAAGGTTGGGAATAAAAGGGGATTAAGTCCAACCTTTGTGATTTTTGTATAGAAATTATTAATTCCTCAAAGTTATCTCCTAACTTTTTTTCTTAACTGCCACCCAAACTTCACTATATACATTTTCCGAAGCAGTAGTGTATTTGGTAAATGAAATTCCAGGTAATTCTACCAATTCATAATCAGAAGAAGGCAACCATTCAGAATATATTTTTGCGGTAGTCTCTTGGAGTGTAACTGGAAATGGTCCTTGATTAGGGAAGATTGCCCATAAACTTTCTTCAATAGCAATTTGCTCTAAATGATCGACTGAATTTTCTTTTGTCGTTGCAAAACCAATCATATGAGTTAAATATCCTTTTTCCTCCAAATAGCCATCATCAAAGTCAAAAGAAACATTTAAGACTTGATAAGGATATAAATCAGCTAATTGATGCATGTCATTTCTTTGTTGTTCGGTAATGGAATGGGCTAGTTCTAAGATAGCTTTATTTTCACCTTCGAATTGTATGGGTACTCTTTTCGAGACACCTACAATATTAAATTTTTCTTTCTTTTCTATTTTGAATTCCATAGAAGTTCCTCCTTTGATATCGATATAGAATGAAAATTTGGGAAATGATTTTTGAATTTTATTTTTGATTACTTCTGAAGGTAAAAAACCACTCCATTCACGAAAGGCTCTTGAAAATCCTTCTATTGATTGATAGCCATATTTATAGGCAATATCAGTCACTTTTGCTCCGCTAATTAAATCAACATTCGCAACCGATAATCTCCTATTTTTGATATACTCATTTAATGACATTCCAGCCATATAGGAAAACATTCTTTTAAAATGATATTCAGATAGTCCGACGATTTTCGATATATCTTTTCCAGTGATTTCTTCCGTTAGATGTGTTTCGATGTGCTCCATTAAATTATTTAATTGTTGTAGCATTTATTTCCCTCCTCACAAATACATAGTATCGTTAATAGGTATGATTTACTCGATAATTATCATACGGATTATATCGGAATATGCCTTTTATAAGAGTTTAGCCTATGATAATTACACGGCCAAAACATTGACAGCTGAAGTAATGTAGTATACCCAAAAGCAATTTGGATTTAGATCCTTGAATACAAATGATAAGTGGTCACGGAAACTTTTCTAAAAGGTGCCAGATGAAAATGGCATCTTTTTTTCATAAAAATACTTTCATTTTTCCCCACGAATTGGTATCTTACTTAATAAGATTATAAAATTAGATGGAATTTTTCCAATAGTAAAAAAAGGGGATATGGCTATGATCCGAGAGATGAAGGAAACAGATTTAGGAGAGGTACTAGAGATTTATAATGATGCCATTTTACATACAACGGCTGTTTATGATTATCGTGCACATTCCTTAGAAGACAGAAAAGGATGGTTTAACCAGAAAACAGAGGGAGGGTATCCCCTTTTTGTTTTTGAGGAAGATGGCAAAGTGCTTGGGTTTGCTACATATGGTCCATTTCGGGCTTGGCCAGCTTACAAGTATTCGATTGAGCATTCTGTATATGTCCATAAAGAGGCAAGGAAAAAAGGGATTGGCACAAAGCTATTAAAAGCCCTAATCGAACGTGCTGAAGAAGAGAGCTATGCGACATTAATTGCTGGAATCGATAGTACGAATAAAGGAAGTATTCTCATCCATGAGAAACTAGGATTTACTTATTCAGGCACGATTAAAAAAGCAGGCTATAAATTTGAGAAATGGCTAGATTTGGCTTTTTATCAGCTAGAATTAAAGGGTCCAGAATCCCCAGTAGAAGGATAAGGAGGAATAATAAGGATGGCAAAACCAGCAATTACGGATTATCCAGAACATTATAGAGGCTATGTAGGTCTAGTTCCAGAAGGAGACATAATCGAAATTATTGGTTCTCAGCTAGACGAAACATTTGCTTATGTGAAGGCGAATGAAAAGCAAAGGGATTTTCGCTATGCAGAGGGGAAGTGGTCCCTTATAGAAGTGATTGGTCATCTTATCGACACGGAAAGAATTCAGGCTTATCGTTTATTACGGATTGCTAGGGGAGATAAAACGCCGTTAGCTGGATATGATGATGAAAGCTATGTGGAGAATGCTAATTTTTCCTCCAGAACAATAGACGACCTTCTCCAAGAATTTAAAGCTGTTCGCTCGTCTACTGTTGCCTTGATAAAAGGTATTTCAGAAGATGCCTGGGAAAAGAGGGGATTTGCTAATAAGGGAGAATTTACAGTGAATGCCCTTGCCTATATTATTGCAGGCCATGAACGCCATCATTTGAAATTAATTAAAGAAAGATATACGCTCTAGCATATAGGGAGATTCCTGAGAGGGAGTCTTTTTTTGTCGTTCTTCGGAAAAAAGGGGGAATTAAATAGACAAAAGGAAAAAGACTTGTGTCGATATATAACTATATTGGATAGTTAACTGCATTAAAGCAGTGCAAAAACTGTCTCTTTAATTTTTATGGAAAAATAAAATTGAGTCAAATTGTCGGAAATTTACGTGCTATAATAAAAGGAAATTAAACTTATATAGAAAGTTGGGGGTTTTTAATGGCTGTATATACTCCTCAGACAAGGTTTCATCCAGAGATTGCTCTTACAAATCTCTCTGATATGACTAGTGGCGCACACATCATGTACATAACAAGTAACAAAGACACATACATAACAAATGCTGCGTCCTTCATAAAAGCCGGTCTGCTTTTGGAGCAAAAAGTTGTTTTAGTAGATCAGAAGAAAATATGGCCACTAATAATCAAAAAGTTGGAAGAAAACGGATTAGAAAAGGAAAAGATTAATCAGATTCATTTCATAGATAGTGAGGAAGTCTATTTTAGAAGTGAAAATCTTCAATTAGCAAGTATTATAGAAACAATTAGTGGCTCAATTGATCCCGATTATTTTTTTAATAGGGATATAACGATGCGGTTTTGGGGGAAAGCCCAAAGTCTCTTTGAACAAGACAAAATCATAGATAACTTGCTTCAATATGAGAATGAAGTGGATGAATACATAAGAGATTATCAAAATTATGCTGTATGTGCCTATGATGGGACAGAATTATCTGCAAGCAATTATATCCATTTAAAAAACGCCCATCCATATGTAATGACAGATACAGAATTCACATTATCTAATGTTTATAAAAAAGAAATCAAGCCTCCATCCCCCGTACAGAGTGGCAAATATGAAGAAACCCTTGCCAATCTTCAACTAGCACAAACCTACTATTCCCGACTAGTAGACGACATGCTAGATGCGGTCTTCATTACTTCTAACAATATTATTATGTATGTAAATAAAGCAGCAATAAAACTATTAGAAACAGAAGACCTTGTTGGAAAATCAGCATATGAGATTATGAAACCAGATTTCTTAGAAAAGTATTTAGAAAAGGAAGAGCTTATTTGGGGAGGAGAAATAGCAACACCTTACGAGATGGAGCTTATTACCTCTCAGGGAAAAGTAGTAGAGGTAGAAATTCTAGCATATCCATTTCTCTTCGAAGATTTAAGCTCGACAATTATTATAATTGCCCGAGATATAAGGGTCAGAAAAGAAAATCAGCAGCTTCAGATTAAAAATGAAAAACTAGGAATCGCTGGTCAATTAGCAGCAAGTATCGCACATGAAATTAGAAATCCCCTTACTGCTATTAAAGGATTTCTAAAGCTCGCATACCAAGGAGCAATGAAATTAAAAGATATTTATCCAATCCTTGATATTGAAATTAATCGGATTGAAACAATAGCGAGCGAGTTAATGTTTCTAGGAAAACCAGCTAAGTCGGAAATTAAAAAAATAAGCATAGGAAAGATTCTACTAGATGTCTATACTTTAATGCAATCGCAAGCCAATTTAAATAATGTCGCCATTAATTTAGATACATATGATGAAAATTTGACTGCCTTATGTAATGTGGATCAGATAAAACAGGTTTTTATCAATCTGGTCAAAAATGCAATTGAAGCAATGGATAATGACGGAATTATTAATATAGAAGCAAAAGTGGATGAAAGATGGATTGTCGTTACGATTAAAGACAATGGCAAAGGGATTCCCAATGAAATAAAAAATAAGCTTGGGGAACCTTTTTATACGACAAAAGAAAAAGGAACAGGACTAGGATTAGTTATCTGCTATAACATCATTGCAGAACATAAAGGCAAAATAGATTTCGTGTCAGAAGATGGAGTTGGCACAACCTTCACGATTCGACTGCCTTTAGCCAATTAAATTAATTGTTTTGCATGTTTAAAATTTCCTCTATAGTGAAAGAATTCGTAATAGAGGAGGTTAGACAATGAAAAGTAGACATGTTACTATCGCTTCTATTTTTACCTTAGTGCTATTATTTTATGGCTGTTCATCAGCTGAAGAAAATAGTGACAAAGAATCAAGTCAAACCGAGCAGCATGAACACCAAGAAACTGGCTCTCCAGAAATCCCTGAAGGTTTAGAGCCTGCAGCGGATCCGAAATATAAGGAAGGTAGTCAAGTAATCTTAAAGGCCAATCATATGGAAGGGATGGACGGAGCAGAAGCGACCGTTTTAAATGCTTTTGATACTATCGCCTATCAAGTGACCTATACTCCGACGACAGGCGGAGAACCGGTCAAGAATCATAAATGGGTCATCCAGGATGAAATAAAGGATGCGGGAAGTGAAATGCTTGAAAAGGGAACAGAGGTTACCCTAGAAGCAGATCATATGGAAGGCATGAAAGGCGCAAAAGCAACTATTGAATCCGCTGAGAACACAACCGTGTACATGGTAGACTACCAACCAACAACAGGCGGCGAGATGGTAACCAATCACAAATGGGTCACAGAGGAGGAAGTTTTTGCTGAATAATGTTGTAAAAAAAGGGTTGTAATTACAGCTCTTTTTTTGTATGCTTGAATAAAGTTTTCTGAACATTCAATCTTTATTAACGGGAGTATATTTGACAAAATATTGTAAAAAATGATAAATTAAATAAAAATACATAATAAAACTATTTTCAAGGAAACTATATAATGATATGATAGATGTACGTTATTAAGAACGTATTTGTTAAATTATTTCTATTTTTCAACTTAATACAGAACGATTCTAATGAATTTGCTAATAATTTACAAAAAAGAACTTCGGATGGGAGTTCCTTTTAAGCAAAAAAATGGTATAATTATAAAGCGAATTGCCTAAAGGAGGAAATAACTTGAAAAAAGTAAGAAAAGCGATCATTCCAGCCGCTGGACTCGGAACTAGATTTTTGCCAGCAACGAAAGCAATGCCGAAAGAAATGTTACCAATTGTTGATAAGCCTACTATTCAATATATTGTAGAAGAAGCAATTGCTTCTGGGATTGAAGATATTATAATCGTTACTGGTAAAGGGAAAAGAGCGATTGAAGATCACTTCGATTACGCCCATGAATTAGAACAAAATCTTCTTGATAAAGAGAAATTTGAATTGCTTGAAAAAGTTCAATATTCCTCTAATCTAGCAGATATTCATTATATTAGACAAAAAGAGCCAAAAGGATTAGGACATGCTGTTTGGTGTGCGAAAAGCTTTATTGGGGATGAGCCATTTGCTGTTTTACTTGGTGACGATATCGTACAAAGCGATACACCTTGCCTGAAACAACTAATTGAACAATATGAAGAAACACATGCTTCTGTTATTGGTGTTCAATCCGTACCGGACAATGAAACACATCGTTACGGAATTGTAGATCCAAGCGATAGCGAAGGAAGAAGATACCAGGTTAATAATTTCATTGAAAAACCAGCTCCTGGAACAGCTCCATCTAACTTAGCAATCATGGGTCGCTATGTGTTGACACCAGAAATCTTCATGTACTTGGAAAAACAACAAACAGGTGCAGGCGGAGAAATCCAATTAACAGATGCAATCCAACAACTAAACCAAATCCAACGCGTATTTGCATATGATTTCGAAGGAGATCGTTATGATGTTGGCGAAACATTAGGATTCGTAAAAACAACATTAGAATTCGCGCTACAACGTGATGAAATGAGAGAAGAAATTCTTGAATATATGAAGCAAGTGCTTGATAAAGCTGATTTAGATAAAATCAAAGTATTATAAGAAAGAAACGCCTTTTGAGTGCAGGGATATCTGCATTTGAGAGGTGTTTTTTTTTGAAATTTGTGGTGTGAGTGTGGGAGTAATTAGTTAGTTGCTGGTGGTTGGCTGATAAGAGCAGTAGTTTGGCTGATAAACCTCAAGTTTGGCTGAAAAGAGTAGTGTTTTGGCTGAAAAATCCCAAGTTTGGCTGAAAAGAGCAGTGGTTTGGCTGATAAACCTCAAGTTTGGCTGAAAAGAGCAGTGGTTTGGCTGAAAAATCCTAAATTTGGCTGAAAAGAGCAGTGGTTTGGCTGAAAAATCCTAAGTTTGGCTGATAAACCCTCAATTTTGGCTGATATCCCAATATCTCTTCCCTCGGTTTTGCTTATGTCTTAATGTTTCCAGCCATAATTCCAAATTTCTACCCGAACCGACTCCAAAATTAGAAGTATAACCACAAAACGGTAACCAAACCGACTCTGCATGTAATCACAACTGCAAAATCCCTTCCCTCATTTTCCAGTCTACCCGCACGCCCTTAAAACAAAAAAAAGCTTTATTACTTGTTCAAAATAACAAGTAATAAAGCTAGTTCCAAAAGTAAAGTTTCTAAATTAGTTCACTTCGCTCTTGGCTGAAGTCCGACTCTTCTTATGCCACAGCTCCTTCACTTTGATGATCGCATCCTCTGTGTTTTGCACATATAAATCGATCGTTTGCTCATCTTTATATTGTAAAGCCGTTCTTTCATAGAGAGGATCATAATAGTAGGTTAACAGCAATTCAACAGCTTCAGCATAGTTTCTAGTCTCTAGAGCTTCCTCAATTTTAGCAGCCGCGGGTGTGTGGATGCGCCGCTTGATTAATTGGAATGCTTCTACACATTCATCATGATGATCGGCTGGAGAATAGTCAGCCAATATATGCTGAACTCGCTCCTCGATTGGCATATGAATAAATAGCTGAAGGCCAGCCTCCTTTTTTTTCAAAAGAAAGTCAGGTAGCAGTACTTTGCCAATCCGCTTGCTTTCACCTTCCATTAAAAAATAGGGAGAAGCAGGAAGCTTTTCGATTTCACCAACAAGCAAGGAGTCGAAAGTCTTCTGATTATGGGGTTTGAGCCCAATTTGTCCGAAGATGGAGCCGCGATGATTGGCCATTCCTTCCAAGTCCAATACAGGAAGTCCTTCTTGCTTTAAATGCTGTAAAATAACCGTTTTATTGGAACCGGTGTAGCCGTTTAAGACAATTGCTTCCTGAGCCATTTCCATTGCATCTAATTGGTGGATAACCCACCTGCGATACGTCCGGAATCCGCCTTGCAAGCGGTAGCTATGAACGCCCATTAAATCAATAACGGTTGCCGCTGTTTTACTGCGCATGCCGCCCCGCCAGCAAAAGACCACTACATCCCTTGATAATTCTTGGAATGACTGAATGAAAGCAGGCAGTTTTGCAGACACAATTTCCAAACCGCGAGCTTTTGCCGCTTCCACACTTACCTGCTTATAAATAGTCCCAACCTCTGCTCTTTCCTCATCTGTAAAAAGAGGGATATTGATACTGCCAGGGATAGAATGCTCATGAAATTCAGAAGGAGAGCGAACATCTACTAAAGAAAATTCTTTTTTCTCCCGTAATTCAAATAATCGTTCAATCGTTATATCTTGAAACAAGGTAACTCCGCCTTTCGCTTACCCAACAAAAATATGACCAGGGCTCTCTTCTGTGACGTCGCCAATGATGGCCGCTTCTACACCAGCGCCAACTAATTCTTGCAGCAATGCATCTGCTTGGTCGCCTTTAACGGAAATCAACAATCCTCCAGAGGTAACGGCATCGCATAAAATCAATTGATCGATTTCATCCAATTCAGAGGAGAACGTAACATCGCCTTCTAAATGTGCAAAGTTATTTTTCGTTCCACCAGGAATAACGCCTTCTTGTGCTAGTTCTTTTACGCGCGGAAGGACAGGAACTTGCTTGGACGCGATTTTAATAGTAGTATTACTTCCTTTTGCCATTTCAGAAGCATGTCCCAGAAGTCCAAATCCAGTGACATCCGTACAAGCATGCACCTCATAAGCTCCCATCACTTCTGCAGCCTTCTTATTCAGTGTAGCCATAACGTTTGTAACACGATCAATTTCTTCTGTTGTCAAAAGGCCTCTTTTAATCGATGTAGTTAAAATGCCGACACCAATTGGTTTAGTTAAAATTAATTTATCAGTCGGCTTAGCACCGGCATTTGTACGTACTTTATCTGGATGAATCGTACCAGTTACAGCAAGGCCAAATTTAGGCTCTTTATCATCAATCGAATGACCGCCGACAAGTGTAGCACCAGCTTCTTTCACTTTATCGCCGGCTCCGCGCATAATATCAGCCAAAATTTCTTTTTCCAATACAGAAATCGGGAAAGCAACAATATTTAAGGCAGTTAGTGGTTTGCCGCCCATTGCATATATGTCACTTAAAGCATTTGCCGCAGCAATTTGTCCAAATGAATAGGGATCATCTACAATCGGTGTGAAGAAATCAACGGTTTGGACAATCGCTAAATCATCTGTAAGCTTGTATACGCCAGCGTCATCGCTTGTATCTAAGCCAACAAGAAGATTTGGATTTTTTTCAGCTGGAGGAAGGGTACGAATTACTTCAGATAAATCAGCAGGTCCAATTTTACAACCGCAGCCTCCTTTTGAAGATAAAGATGTAAGTTTAACGGAATAAGACTGTGTCATATGACACCAACCTTCTTTCTAGTAAAATAAATATTTTTTTATAAGCTTCATTATCTATTATAAAGCAATGGGAAGCTCAATGCATGCTATGTAGATTGGATGGGAAAAAAAGGGGAGTAAATCTTTTTCGAGTGTCTAAAAATAAATATATGATATAATTTAATCGCACTTAATTTAATGATAACGAAGGTGAGAGAGATGAGTACGTTAACAGAGGAGCAATCAAGCCAAAAAAGAACGTTTTGGTTCGCTTTTCTATTTATAGTAGTTACAGTAATTGGTCTTACTTATGTGAAATGGTGGCCTTATTATCATAAAGCGATCCTTTCTTTTCAAACACATTCTATTGGAGATTCGATTCTCCAAGATCAGATTTCTAACTCTTTTTCATGGAGTGCAGCAGTAAGTTATACGGTTGCCTACTTCCAATCTGTATGGAAAGCAGCAGTTTTAGGTATTCTGCTCGGATCGCTTGTTCAAGTGCTGTTACCGTCAGGATGGCTGTTAAAAGTATTAGGAAAAACTAGCTTTGGCAGTACAGCAGCTGCAGGACTTGCTTCCATTCCAGGAATGATGTGTACTTGCTGTGCCGCGCCAGTTGCGGTTGGACTTCGCAAAAAGAATGCTTCCGTCGGTGCAAGCTTAGCTTTTTGGATTGGAAACCCGACTATCAATCCAGCAACTTTAATTTTTATGACATTCGTCCTTTCTTGGAAGTTTACATTATTACGACTTGTGATTGGACTGATTTTAACCTTTGGCATTAGCTATCTCGCTAATCGCTTTGTAAAGGATGCACCATCTGTATCTGTTGATAAATTAATAGAAGATGCCGAAGAGGATAAGCGTTCCTTTATGAAAAGATGGCTTGCTTCTTTAGGAAGCATGATTCTTTATGTTGTTCCGGCGTATGTTCTATCTGTTTTAATATTAGGAGCTGCACGCTTTTGGATTTTCCCACAATTAAGTGACAGCATGTCTAATAGTTTGCTTGCTATTCTGATTTTTGCCATTGCTGGAATGCTCTTTGTTATTCCAACAGCAGCAGAAATCCCAATTATTCAAACCCTTATGATGATGGGGCTTGGGGCAGGGCCAGCTGCCGCTTTGCTTATTACATTGCCAAGCATTAGCTTGCCTTCCTTATTAATAGTCGCTAAATCCTTCCCAAGGAAAGTGCTCGTATTTGTCAGTCTTTCCGTTGTTGTATTAGGCATTATCAGTGGATTAATAGGAAAAGTAATGATATAGGATGACAGATCCACGTGCATTAAGACACGATGGATCTGTTCTTTTTTACGACGTCAGTTGAGGACCGTATCACTAGTTCTGGTTCATAAATAATGGGAGGTTCGTTTGATAGATTAAATTCTTTTCCCTCTACTGCTGCAATAATCCATCTAGCAGCATCAATCCCCATACGGCTTTTCGGATGATTAATGGTTGTTATTGCTATCTCTGTTGAACCAGCTGGATTAACATCATCAAACCCGATGAGAGAGATATCCTGTGGAATGGACAATTGTAATTTTTCTAAAACTGTTTGCACAGACTTTGCGATAAAATCGTTGTAACAGACAATGGCAGTTGGCAACTTATTTTTGTTTTTAAGCGTATTCAAAAGTTTTTCTGCAAAATCATGATGTAATTGTTCCGTAGTAAAGGTTACGAGATTTTCTGGACTAATGGAACGTTTTCCATGTCGCATTGCCTCTAAAAAGCCTTGCATACGATGAACACCTTGTAAATCATCAGACTTAAAGATTCCTAGAATTTGTTCATGGCCAAGTTGAATCAGATGATCTGTTGCCATATATCCTCCTTTGACATCATCCATTTTTAAATGAAAAGGAGAGAGCTGAGAATAGAACTGATTAATCATTAAATACGGAATATTACGCTGCTCCAGTTCAAGATAACAGTCCATATTAGGATTAAATTGATTGCTTTTAGTAGGTTCTAAAATTAGGCCATCCATGTTCAAATCAAGGAGATTACGGAGACATAGCCGTTCTTTCGCATGGTTATTTTCCGTACAGACTAATGTTAAAGAATAACCTCTATCCGTTAAATAGGTCTCCATTCCGCGAATAATCGATGGAAAAATATAATCGGAAAGATAAGTCATCATCACGCCTATATTTTTCCCATTTGTTTTGCTATCACCTATTTTACTAGCAAAAGGCTCCCCACAAAAAGTGCCAACACCCGGCTCCCGATAAAGCCACCCCTCATGAACCAGCTCTCTCATCGCTAGGCGAACCGTATACCTACTCACATCAAATAATTTCGCAAGCTCATATTCAGAATAAAATCGCTCACCTGGTTTCACTCTTCCATCCATCACCCAATCTTTTACCGCCTCTACCACCATTAATTTCTTCGAATGTCGCCCCATCGTAAATCTCCCCCTTTTAAATGAAAATCTGTTACTTCTAAGAAATGCGAACAATTCTGGAGATATACATTTTTATTGTATTTTTGTAAAAGAATGTTGAAGTTGGGGTGGGAGTGGCGCTGATTTGACCTGAGGAGTGTGGGATAGAGCTTGTTAGGGAGGAGCGGTGAGAGAGACTGTGTCTAAGCCCGAATGACAGAAAAAGTGGTCGCCGAGGTAACAGAGAGTCGTTCTCTAAGCCCGAATGGCAGAAAAAGTGGTCCTCAAGGTAACAGAGAAGCGTTCTCTAAGCCCGAATAGCAGAAAAAGTGGTCCTCAAGGTAACAGAGAAGCGTTCTCTAAGCCCGAAT
>NZ_JBQKKM010000078.1:0-13912 GCF_052116745.1 Niallia sp. Sow4_A1
TTTTTTCCAGCTACCGCGCTCTCGCTTGGTGGCCTTTTTGTCTAGTTGGAGGACGCGTCCCCCAACTAGACAAAAAGGATATTTATTCTCCCACAAACATTTTACTCATACGATTCTGCATGGGTAGAATTACAGCATACGAATTCAAAAGTATATAAATGGGGAAAAATAAAATTCTGGATGCTTTACTATTGGAAAAAGGTAGCCAATAAATTTAGTTTCCATTCCAAAAAATATAACAAAGAATGTCCGTAGCTAAGGCACTTAAAAGACACTGTGCCCCTGCTAAAAGAAAGAGCTGGGGCCAATCGATTTTGCTCTCGCAAAAATTTTCTTCATGCGTTTTTAATTGGTGCACCAGGTGGATAGTAATAAGGGGGGACTTTAATCCAGCCTCTTTGTCTCATTAAATCCTTTAAACTTGCACCGAATTTCATTTTTTCTAACATACATTGGGTAAACATAGTAGCTATATCATTTCGTATGCATTGGGAAACAGCTGCTGCACAGTGAGTAATGGATGCAGCGGTTTTAATGCCTAGTCCATTCATTATTTCGTCATCAGTCATTTTCACACCAAGAGGCACGGCCTGTGAATAAGATAGTGGTCGTTGTTCACTTGTTGGCGGCAATGGAATTCCTTCAGCTATAAGAAAGTCTCGAAACCATTGCCCATGCGCATCACATTGTTTAAAACTGTCTTTTAGTGACTTGATAACATCATCATCTGTTGTTGTATTTAATGCAACTTGAATATAAATATTCGCTTCATCCACAATAGTAAGATAAGTCCAGCAACTCATCACTTCACCTACATGCAGCGGATTTTTTGGCTCTACATCTAAATTCAACTGTAAATAATCCTTTAATGCTTCAAAAATAGTTGTCATCATAACCATCCTAATAGGGAATTTTTTTCATGAATTAACAATCCTATGTTTAAAAACAATGAATTGTTAGATAGTGGCTGCTTTCATCATTTATTTGCTTTTCGAAAAGATGCAAGTTATAAGAGAAAATGTTAAGTGCTATTCGATCAACTCTATTATTAGCATGTATTAGCGAATAAATTCGCAAGGAATGGTAAATTATTAATTTGCAAGGTGGAAACTTTTTTTCTCTAGACCCACTGATTTCTTTTCTGCTAATATAGTTAGGTTGACTTTTTGTACATATTGAAATTATTGGAAATAATAAAAAGAGGTTGATTAAAATTGGGATCGAGAGAAGTGCTAGCCAAAAGGGTAGCTTGGATTAGTGTCATTAGTAATATTGTATTAACTATTGGAAAATTAATAGTTGGCTGGGTGGGGAATAGTGACGCTGTTTTCGCTGATGGGATTCACTCTGCTGCAGATGTCTTTGCCTCTGTAATTGTATTAGTCGTTATTAAAATTGCAAATAAACCTGCAGATCAAGAACATCCATATGGACATGGTAAGGCAGAGATAATAGTATCAGGACTAGTCGGAATGATACTTCTTGGAGTTTCCGTCTATCTGGTATATGAAGTGATTATGGGATTCTTTCATCCGATAACAACGCCAAGCTTAATCGCAATGTGGGTTGCTGTAATTTCATATATTTCAAAGGTGCTTTTATATCGATATAGTAAGAAGATTGCTGATGAACAAAATAGTAAAGCGATTGAAGCAATTGCTTATGATCATAAGGCTGATATTGTTGCATCCATTGCAGCTGCGATAGGGGTTTTATTGTCTATAATCGGGGAAAAGTTAACGATTAATTTCCTTCTTTATGGGGACAAAGTTGCCACTATTATCGTCGCATTTTTAATCTTTAAAATTGCAAAAGAAATGGTAAGTGAAGCTTTTGATATTTTACTTGAGCGAAATATAGATTTAGAAATTTTAAGGGAATATCGTGAAATTATTGCTTCCTTTACGGAAGTGAAAAGGATTGATCGTTTACGTGCTAGAGAACATGGCCACTATATTTTAGTCGATTTACGAATTTCCATCGATTATGATAAAACGATTAAGGAAGGTCATGATTTATCAAGAAAAATCAAAAAGAAGCTAATGGCAAAACACGACAATATAAATGAAGTACTAATTCACCTGAATCCCTATTTTAAAGAATAGCGACTAGAGAAAAATTAAATGTTATTTGAAATGTGACAATATTAGTAACATATGCCTACTTCCATTGAATATAAGTACTAGCAGCACTATAGTAAAGATAAGATAATAAAGTCTTTCTTAAGGAGCAGAATACAGTGGAAAAAATATTATATATTACAGCAAATCCATTTGATGAATCTAGATCATATGGAATGGCAGTAGGTAAGGCATTCATTGAACAGTATAAAGCAACCAATCCAGAGGATGAAGTTACACACATTGACCTATATAAAGAATATATTCCTTCTATTGATGCAGACGTATTCCAAGGCTGGGGAAAACTGCAATCTGGAAATGGTTTTGATCAGCTATCTGATGAAGAAAAAACAAAAGTAAGTCGTTTGGCGGAACTAAGTGAACAATTTGTTCAGACTGATAAATATATTTTTGTTACCCCATTATGGAATTTATTATTTCCTCCTGTTATGAAGGCTTATTTAGATTCTGTAGCTGTAGCAGGAAAGGCATTTGAATATACAGCCGAAGGACCAAAAGGGCTTCTTTCTAATAAGAAAGTTCTTCATATTCAGGCGAGTGGCGGGATTTATTCTCATGGACCTTCTGCTGAAAAAGAAATGGGACATCGCTATTTAAAAACATTGATGGGTTTTTTTGGAATTGATGATTTCCAAGGATTATTTGTGGAAGGACATGATTTAGCTCCAGAAAAGGCAGAAGAAATTAAAGCGAATGCGATTGCTCGTGCAAAAGATGTAGCGGTAACTTTTTAAATAGAAAAAAGTCGAGAAAATCTTAAGGACATATAAAGAAGTTTTCTAAGAACGCGAACTTCTTTATATGTCCTTTTTTAATTATTATCCCATGCTTCATTTAATGTATTGCGAAAGAGATCATTTAATCGTTCTGTAGGGTCCAATAAATTTTTCTCTAATCCTTTTGCATATGTCTCTAAAAGGTTTATCTCCGTATCCAAAAATTCATTAATAAGGTTAATCCTTGGTTCTAATGCCAATTTTTGCCCTGATTTTTTTCTTTCTACTAACGATTCAATCTTTATACGAAGAGCTCCCATTGGAATAAGCACTTGTACTAGAGTGTTAAACTCCATTGGAGGTATTGTCTCGAAACTCTGCACCCACTTAGCAGCTAAAACTGGCCGCAATACATAAAAATATTTTTTTATTTTCACAATATCCCCTTGAAGATATTCTCGAAAATTTCCTTTTGCCATATTAATATAATGATAAAAAGTGGAAGTAGGAGAGAATACTTCTTTTTCTAAGTTTCTCATTTTTTCAATGGTCGAAAAGCGCTGATAATAAATCATATTGGAGTGTAGCCATTCTAATAAAGGTGGATTGGATTTTCGGAACAGCTTAAGTGCTTTAGTCAATTCCCAGCCACTTATATCTAATAAAGGATCTACAGGGATGGATAATGAATCACGTTTCGGTATCTCGATCACGTCTCGTTTGCGATCAATCGATAAATACCAGCTTGGATGATGAATATAAATAAAGCGAACATCATAATCACTTTCCTGAGAGGAAAACCCCCATGCACGACTACCTGATTCACAAGCATACAGTACTTTTATGTCATATTCTTTTTCCATTTGCGCTATTATTTTTTTGATATGATGTTCCAATAAGGTACACATCCTAATTATTTTTTTGTTAAAGAACATGGTAACATTCTTCCATCTTTTTTGTAAAATGACAACGTTTTCTTGTAAAATAGTAAGTAGTGTAGACTTTAATTAGCTTATTATAACTTAAGCTCAGTCGAAAAGCAGTTATACAAAGGGGGGAAGGGGAATTGAAGAATATACCTATTGCATTGCAGATGTACACGTTAAGAAATGAATGCGAAGTGGATTTTCGCGGGACTCTCCGTAAAGTTGCTAGTTTAGGTTTTCAAGGAGTAGAGCTAGCGGGATATGGCGGGATACCTGTAGGCGAATTAAAGGAATTACTGGATGAACTAGGTCTTAAAGTAGCAGCGTGTCATGTTCCTTTAGCTGTCATAGAAAGTAATTTAGCAGAAGTCATCCAAGAGCAGATAGTATTAGAAAGTAAATTTTTAGTATGTCCCTATCTCTTACCAGAGAAAAGAACAGAAGCTGATTATCAGTCCCTGATTACTTTCTTAAATAAAGCTGGAGCAAAGTGTCAAAAAGCAGGAATTTCTCTCTGTTATCATAATCATGATTTTGAATTAGATAACTTACAGGACGGCAGAACAGCATTAGATACGATAATGCAAGAAACAGACGTAAGATTTGTTTTTGCAGAACCAGATGTATATTGGCTTTCTAAGCGAGAATATGATCCAGCTAAATGGATTGATACATATAGAGAGAGAACGAAACTTGTCCATTTAAAAGATATGACAAAAGATGAAGAAGGTTTCTTTGCGGAAGTAGGGACGGGTGCTATTGATTTTCAATCCATTCTAAAACAAGGGAACGAAGCAGATATACAATGGTGGATTATCGAACAGGATGCTACGAGAAGAACCCCTTTTGAAAGTATTGAAATTAGTTTAAATAACTTAAGAAAAATGCTAGATGAACTAAAAAATGTAGTATTCAAAGAAATAGAGGGGACGGGTTTCTAGCCCCCACTATTTCCTTTCCGCTATGTTTATTATTGTTCTCTTAGTAAAGGCATAGAGCAGCAGCGAAAGGAACCACCAGATTTAATTATTTCTGAAAAATCAACTTCAATGACTTCATAGCCTCTTTTTTGTAGTTCTTTATTTACGCCTTCATTCATAGGTAAGCTAAATACTTTTTTGTTGCCAATGGATAATACATTGGTACCTAATGTTGCTTGCTCTTTTGCACTTATATGAATTAAATCATAACGATCTCGTAACATTCTTTCTTTTTCTTTATGGAATTCTCCTGGAAATATTAGCGCCTCAGTAGGAGACAGAACATTAAAAACACAATCAAGATGAAGATACGTATCGGTAAAGGGAACATGAATTACATCATAGGATGGTAGTAATGTTTGTAAATGACGGATAGCAAATTTATTTGTACGCTGACTAATGCCAACATAAATGGTTTTACCATCAATGATTACATCTCCCCCCTCAATCATATTACCTTTTATATCGGTATAAGTAATTTCTTGTTCTTTTAAATAGTCTATTAAAATCTTTTCCTCTCCTCGTCTTACTTCACGAGCCATTTCCGCAACGAAGATTTGATTACCTAATGTGAAGCCAATATCTCTTGTAAATACCTGTTCATGGTATTTTTCCTCTGGAGGAAGAAGAATCGTTTCTACTCCGTGCTCTTGCAGCTTTTCAACAAACATTTGATGCTGTCTTTCGGCGACATTTCGATCAATATTTTTCTTTGCATGTTTTTTTTGAATATCGTTTATAGGAACTTTAATAGCCATATATTCCGGGGAAACTAAAACAACTGTTTTTAATGAATCATATTCATTAGAACAATGTACTTTCATGACAAAATCCTTTCCATTGTAGTATGGAAGTAGTTTTTCCAGTTTATAATTTTTTTATGAAAGAACTTGAGTTGTTGGGTTTATTTGAAGGGAAGAGCACTTTATATGGAAGGATATGAAAGCCACAAGGAAAATTGAGAAGAAGTGGTGTTCATCAAGCGCTTGACGACAACCATAGCAAAGGAAAATCCTAAAAAGTAGGATTCATCCATCCTGATAGAAAGATAATAAATACAAAAAGCCAGTGAAGGTTCCTTCACTGGCTCTTGATGAATAGATTATTAACTTTCGTCTATATCCTTACGATTTTTCTTAAACATTTTTGAAAGAACTTCGTATACAATTGGAACAATAACAAGGGTTAATAAAGTAGAACTGATTAAACCACCAATAACCGTAATACCAAGGTCTTTAGAGATTAATCCACTACCACCTGATCCAATTGCTAATGGAATTAATGCACCAATTGTTGCAATTGCTGTCATTAGAATAGGGCGAAGACGAGTAGAACCTGCTTCCAGAATCGCTTCACGCATATGCATTCCATCACGTTCCATATGAATGATGCGGTCTACTAATACGATGGCATTTGTTACAACAATACCAATTAACATGAGTAATCCCATCATAACCGATACGGAAATAGTTAGACCTGCCAGATATAAGCCTACAAATGAACCAATAACGGCAAACGGTAAACTAAATAAGATAGAGAATGGGGCAACCCCTTCACGGAATGTTACAACAAGAATAAAGTATACAATCGCAACAGCAGCAATCATTGCTACACCCAATTGCGTAAATGTTTCATTCATATCTGCTGCAACACCAGCAACATCTATTGTAACGCCTTTTGGTAAGTCGATTTTATCGATTTCTTGATCCACTTCACTTGTTACTTTGGAAACATCACTACCAAGAATTTTTCCTGATACAGTTGCGTAATACTCTCCTTTACTACGAGAAAGTGTATTTAAAGTAGTTCCTTCTTCTACTTCAACAAGCTCTGAAAGGGGCATCGTATTTCCTAATGCAGTTGGAATTTCTGTGTCTAGCATATCGTCAATTGATTTTGGCTGTGCTGCTTTTTCTTGCTGAACGATGACATCTAAAGCTTCACCATCTTTTTCAATGGTTGTGACAACATCTTTTGTATTATCTGGGCTTAGCATCATTAGAAGCTGACCTGCTGTTAAGCCGTACTGCAATAATTCATCTTGATCTACGTTAAATGTATATTCTACATATGCATCTTCAGCAGTAGTTGAAACATCTTCTAATTTGTCGTTTTCTTTTAAAATATCTTCTGCTTTTTTAACAGCTTCATTAAGCTTATCTAAATCTTCGCTATAGAATGTATAGCTTACTTCATTTGTTGACATTCCCATTGATGAGAAGTCTTGCGTTTTCCATTCACCAGACTGACCAATATTTGTAATGTATTCTTCAATTTCATCACGAACTTCTGGGAAGTTCTTCATATCTTCATCAAAGATTAGGTACATAAGTGCACCGCCAGCTCCCATGCCCATCATGGCACTTTGTGCATCAGCAGTATCATTGATAGATAATTGAACAATATCAATATCTTTGCGATCAAGCATTTTTTCTTCTACTTCTGTAACGTTCTTTAATGTTTCATCCTTTAATTCACCAGTTTCTGGTGTATAGGTGATATACATTGTTTTTTCTTCTTCACTTCCTAAGAAGCTAAAGCCGATTAAAGGAGTAAGAGCAACACTTCCAGCTAATAACACGACTGCGATAAGAGAAGTGATGATTTTATGGTTAAGAGCTTTTTCAAGAATCCCCTTATACCAATTCGCCAATTTGCCGGCTTCTTTATGAGTGCTTTCTACTTTCTCTCCATATAATTTCTTCTTGAATAAGAAGTGAGAAAGAGCTGGCACAATTGTTATTGCAACAAGTAAGGATGCGCCAAGTGAGAATGCCATTGTTAAAGCGAAAGGACGGAATAATTCTCCAACCATTCCACCAACAAACATCAATGGTGCAAATACAGCTACCGTTACTAATGTAGAAGAAAGGATTGGTTTAAACATTTCAATCGTTGCTTCTCTAATTAAGGCACGACCTGTTAATTTTTCTTCTTTAAGGTGAAGTCGTCGGTAAATATTCTCCACAACAACAATAGAGTCATCAATTACCCGACCAATCGCAACCGTGATAGCACCTAGTGTCATGATATTTAGCGTAATATCCATCCAGTTTAGTAGTAACAATGCCATGAAAATAGAAACTGGGATGGAAATAATAGAGATAATCGTTGATTTAAAATCGCGTAAGAATAACAAAATGATTAATACAGCAATTAAACAACCAAATACTGCTTTTTCAATCATCGTAAATACCGATTTTTCAATTGGAGCTCCTTGGTCAAGAGAAACATCAATCACTAAACCATCGATATTTTTTTGTTCGTCTTCCATTAAATCTTTAACACTGTTCACGACATCAACTGTATTAGCTTGCTGTCCTTTCACTATTTGTATTGCAATGGCGTCTTCACCGTTAGTACGAGAGACAGATTCTACTTTCCCAACCACTTCAATTGTAGCAATATCACTAAGTTTGACGAATGGTGATGGATTTTGTTCCGATGGAGTTACAGGGATAAGCATATCCTTTAGCTCTTTTTCTGTCATGAACTTTCCATCGATTGCAACTGCTTGTTCCCCTTCTTCAAACTCGTAAAGTCCTAAGGAAACTGCTAAGTTGCTTGCTTGGATCATTTCTTTAACTGTATCTTCAGTTAGATCCAATTGTGCCATTTTTTCTTTATCATATGTTAAATCTACTTCTTCAATATGCTGTCCGGTGATAGTTGCAGAAGCAACACCATCAATTTTTTCGATTTTTGGAAGGAGGATTTCTTCAACAGTTGATGTTAATTCTGTAATATCTTCTTCTGTACTGCTGACACTTAACGCTACAACTGGCATCATATTCATACTGATTGCTGTAACTGTAGGTTCCTGTGCATCATCAGGCAAGGTGATATTATCTAAAGCAGATTGTAAAGCTCGTTTTGCTTCATCCATATCTGTGCCATATTCATACTCTAGTTGAACATTTGCCATGTTAGAATAAGAGTTCGAATAAACAGCTTTTACATCTTCAAGATTTTCAACAATTTTTTCTATTGGCATGGAAACCTCTTCCATGACCTTTTCCGGAGTTGCTCCCGGGTAAACATCCATTACGGTTAAGTATGGAATCGAAATATTCGGTATGGTCTCCATATTCATTCTCGTACCAGAATAAATACCTGATACAGTGATAATAATGGTTAGAAGCCAAACCGCAAGTTTGTTACCTAACACAAAATTTACTAAACCTTTCATAATACACCTTCCCTTTATTGACTAATCTAACTCATTTACCTATAATAAATGACTAAGTGGTCATATGTCAAACGAGAGTTCATAGGAGTGGATGAGCATGACGAAAAAACAGCTAATTATGGAAAAATCAATTGAGTTATTTGCAAAACAAGGATTTTCAGCTACCTCTGTACAACAAATAACGGAGCATTGTGGCATATCAAAAGGTGCCTTTTATTTATCCTTTAAGTCTAAGGATGAACTAATTATGGCCTTAGTTGATTATTTTATGGAACAATTTATCGCAAAACTTGACTATGCAGTCAATCGTGAAGAGGATGTCCTTTATCATTTTTATTATGAAATCTTTTTTGCATTTAAGGAAAATTCTAGTTTTGCTATGTTATTTCTTAAAGAGCAAGCGCTTTCTTTTGATGAAGAATTTATCAATAAATGTACTTATTATGACCATTTACTGGAGAAAACAATCGTGCGCATGATTGAGAAAGTTTATGATCCGTCCATACAGAAATTGAAATTTGATTTAGTATTTAGTATTAAGGGTTTATTAAATACTTATACGCATATTGTTTTAAGTCATCATGAATGGATTGATTTTGATTTGCGAATGCTTTCAAACTCTCTAGTGGAAAAAACCGATATTCTTGCTACCCATACGAAATCTCCATTTTTTACAGAGGAAAAATATCAGCTGCTACATCATTCCCTTACAATAGAAGTAGCTACAAAAGAAGAGCTATTACATCAATTAAAAGGGAAAATAGAAGAAGTGGAAGATGTTTATGTGAAAGAATCTTTATCATTACTTACCGTAGAGGTGGAAGAAAGAACACTAAGTAATGTTTTAATCAAAGGTCTAATTGAAAATATTAGGCATCATCGAGATTGTATGTGGCTATCTTATTTATTATTTAACTATTTTAAAATGGATAGAGCTCAAGAAAAATAACATATTAGTAAGGATGAAAGTAATCATACAAATTAGAAGAGAAGTATGAATGGTTATAAATAAATCTGAGTACTGAAGGTTTAGTGTTTAAATAAAGCGCTAAACCTTTTTATTTTTTCGGATGGATATATATGGATATATGATGAGGCTGATGACCTGAATTACTCTATTTGGCAATTCTGTTACCGTGAACAATCAAGAGGAACGTTGACACTCGTAATCTACTATATTTATAATCTCACATAGAAAGAAAGCGTTTACTTTAATTAGAGAGATAGACTATAAGTAAATGCTTAATTTAGTAGTAACTATTATTTAGGAATGTGAATAGGCTTTTTCTAAATAACAGATTGCTTAAATCTAGAGCAGGAGGAGAAAAAATGAACCAATTTGTAAGGAAGCTACTTATTATTCTAACTGTATTGGTCCTTGTTTTAACTACAAGAGGATTCACCTTCGAACAAATGAGTGCGAAGGCAGAGAATACAGAAGCAAAGGAAATACCTGAACACACATTAAGAATTCATTATCAAAAAGAAGACAAAAATTATGAGGATTTGGGATTATGGCTATGGGATGATGTAGCATCTCCTACTGCTAATTGGCCACAAGGAGCTATGGCTTTTGAAGAAGAGCAACAAGATGAGTATGGTACATATATTGATATTCCTTTGAAAGAGGATGCAAAAAAAGTTAGTTTCCTAGTCGTAAATCGTACAAATGGAGAAAAAGAGGGCGGAGATAAGACGGTTACCTTAAGCAACCCCGCGTTGAATGAGATATGGATTAAGGAAGGTTCCGATACGGTAAATCTATTCGAACCAGTTAATTTGCCTGAGAATACAGTAAGAATTCACTATCAACGAGATGATCAAACTTACGACAAGCTAGGTTTATGGTTATGGGAAGATGTAGAATCTCCGTCTGTTAATTGGCCAACAGATGCGCTTGCATTTGAAAAAACAGATCGCTATGGCAGCTATGTGGATGTTAAGGTGAAGGATGATTCACAAAAGATTGGCTTTCTTATTGTGAACCGAGAAAATGGAGAAAAAATTGGCGGGGATAAAGGTTTTGCATTACTTGAAGAATATGATCATTTATGGATAAAGAATGAAGATGATAATGTTTATATTTCTCCATATTGGGAAACGCCAACTGATTTGGTATCTGGTGAGTTATTGTCTGATAAAGCAATTCAATTAATCTTTTCTAGTACAAAAGGTCTTACAGAGGAAGCTTTAGCCAAAGACCTATCTATTGTGGACAAGAATCAAGAAGCGATTGCTTTTGATGGCGTGAAAATTTCGAATGAAACAATTGTGGAAGTAACAGGAGTTTTTGACGCAGAAAAAGGACCGTTTACGATTTCTTATCAAGGAAGAACAGTGACAGTCAAATCTGGCTGGAAACTGTTAGATGAAAATTATTTCTATGAAGGAGACGATTTAGGGGCTACTTATCATAATGGGGATGCAACGTTAAAATTATGGGCACCAAAGGCAACAAAAGTTACAGCCGTTTTTTATGACAAAAATGATGCTGCTAAGAAAATTGGTAGTTTAGATTTAGTACAAGGTGACAAAGGTGTTTGGAGCGTGGAAGCAGAGGCAAAAGAGCTGGGGATTAACAATGTAAGAGGATATTACTACCAATATGAAGTAACAAATGACGGGAAAATATCAAAAGTTTTAGATCCTTATGCTAAATCAATGGCTGCTTTTACTGTGAACACAGAAGGAAAGGTTGGCAGCGATGGTGATACAGTTGGTAAGGCAGCAATTGTTGATCTAAGTCAAACAAACCCAGCAAACTTTAATAGTGCGAATATTAATGGCTATGAAAAACGAGAAGATGCAATCATTTGGGAAGCGCATATTCGTGACTTTACTTCTGATCCGACAATTGAAACAGATTTAAATGGTCGATGGGGTACCTATAAGGCATTTATTGATAAGCTAGATTATATTAAATCCCTTGGTGTCACGCATGTTCAGTTACTTCCAGTAATGGCATGGTATTGGGGGGATGAGACAAAAATGGGGGACAGAGAATTAGAGTATTCTTCAGCAGGAAATGAATACAATTGGGGCTATGACCCACATAACTATTTCTCTCCAGATGGTGCATATTCTGAAAATCCGAAAGACCCTGAGCAGCGTATTAAAGAATTAAAGGAGTTAATAAATGCCATTCATGATGCCGGAATGGGAGTCATACTAGATGTCGTTTATACCCATATGTCCAATGCGAGTCTATTAAATGATATTGTGCCAGATTATTATTTTTTCCAGGACAGCAATGGCAAATTTGTCGGAGGGTTTGGGAATAACTTGGCAACAAATCACAAAATGGCGGAAAAGCTAATGATTGATTCGGTAAAATACTGGTTTACTGAATTTAAAATTGATGGTATGAGATGGGATATGATGGGGGATGCGACCTATGAAGCTGTGCAAAATGCTTATGATGCAGCAGCAGCTATCAATCCTGATGCATTATTTATCGGGGAAGGCTGGAGGACCTTTTCTGGACAACTAGCAGATTCATCTTTAGCAGGAAAAGGTGCGGATCAAGACTGGATGGATAAGACAGATAATGTTGGTGTTTTCTCCGATGAAATGAGAAATGAGTTAAAGTCAGGGTTTGGATCAGAAGGGGAGCCGCGCTTTATTACGGGAGGAGCTCGTAATATTCAAACGATTTTCAACAATATTAAAGCACAGCCATCCAATACTCCGGCAGATGATCCAGGGGACATAGTGCAATATATTGAAGCACATGATAATTTACCATTATATGATATTATTGCGAAAGCATTGAAAAAAGATCCGTCCATTCCAGCTAATGATCTGGAAATTCATAAACGTATTCGTCTTGGAAACTCGTTGATTTTAACATCTCAAGGAACGGCTTTCTTACATGCTGGCCAGGAATATGGAAGAACAAAGCAATGGCTAGGTAAAGGAATTCCAGAGCAAAAATATGATGAATTCACCGATGAAAATGGTAACGCCTTTGGCTATTTTATCCATGATTCGTATGATTCTTCTGATGCAATCAATATGTTTGATTGGACAAAAGCAACAAATAAGGAAGAATATGCAGTGAATGATGAAACAGTCGAATATACAAAAGGATTGATTGAATTAAGAAAATCAACAAATGCATTTCGTTTAGGGGAAAAGAGCCTTGTAAATTCTAATGTGACATTAATAGAAGCGAAGGAAATTCAGGAAGAAGATCTTGTAATCGCATATAAAAATGACTCAACAGATAATACAGGAAGCTACTATGTATTTATGAATGGTGATACAAAATCAAGAGATCTAACATTAAAGGAGGACTTAACAGGCTACAAAGTGCTAGTGGACGATGATGAAGCTGGCAAAGATGCTGTTTCAGAGAAAAGTGGTTTCACATTAGCTGCTGATAAAATCACACTTGATCCTTTAACGACTGTTGTCATAAAAAATGAAAAAGAAACAGAAGGAAATCCGGATAATGGTACTACTGCCCCAACGACACCAGAAACGCCAGGTGATTCAACAGATCCAGTTACACCTGAAACTCCAGAATCTACTACACCAGAGAATCCAGATAAAGAAAATCCGTCTGGTAAAGACGAAAACCCAGTTAATTCTGACAAAGAGGTCAATGGTGGGAACGATGAAAAAGCGGATAATGACAAGAAGGATACTAGTGACCAGAAATCCGAAAATGTATTGCCAAATACAGCGACAAATAATGGAACATATTTGTTGATTGGAATCATTATTTTAATAGCTGGAGTAAGTCTTTCTTTCATCCATCGTAGAAAAAAACAAATACACTAATAAGTGAAATAAAAGCAGAAGTCAGGATTTTATTATTAAAAACTGATTTCTGCTTTTTTTATATACTCAACTTTCGCACCAAAAAAATAAGTGCAAATCGTTAGTTGTATTGCGTCTATGGTCTATTAAATATGTTGCTTGACAGTGTTTAATAAAATGAAATAACACCTCATTC
>NZ_JBQKKM010000079.1:0-13286 GCF_052116745.1 Niallia sp. Sow4_A1
AAAAGACGAAATTTTGATGAAAGAAAACATTTAGAAAACGGATACAAAATTAGAAGTTTTACTTTATAAAAAGGGAGCTAAAAAAAACTCCCACAAAAACTTGACTCAATCAAAATATTTTATACTCTCCTTTTTTCCTCCTAATTTTGTTATATTAAGTAATATAAATAAAATTCAGTATTATTATTATGCATAAGGAGAAACATTTCATATGAAGGAAATTATATTTGTCACAACCAACAAAGGGAAAATTGCATCGGCAGAAAAGGAATTGAAAAATATTAAAGTAACGCCAATACAGGAAGAGTTAAGCGAGCCACGAACAGATGATATTAAAGAAATCGCTAGACAAAAAGTATTGCAAGCATATGAAATCGTTAAGCAGCCTTGCATCGCTTTAGATTCCGGCTTTTTTATCGAAGAATTAAATGGTTTTCCAAGGGCTTATGTAAACCATATGCTAGATACGATAGGTATTACTGGCATATTGAAATTACTAAGAGAAGAAAATAATCGCGCTTGTGAATTTAGGTCTTGTTTAGCTTACTTTGATGGAGAACAAATAACATTCTTTGAGAGTAAATCACCAGGAACTATTTCTGAAGATATAAGAGGATTAGATAATGATAAGAAATGGTCTGATCTTTGGTATATATTTATTCCAAAGAATTTTGATAAAACACTTGCC
The DNA here is from genome assembly GCF_052116745.1 of Niallia sp. Sow4_A1. Lineage (NCBI taxonomy): Bacteria > Bacillati > Bacillota > Bacilli > Caryophanales > Bacillaceae > Niallia > Niallia sp. Sow4_A1. Next base: position 689 of record NZ_JBQKKM010000079.1, read on the forward strand.
GAATTTACAGAAGATGATTTTCATAGATATGAAGAAAAGAAAGAAGAATCTTGTATTAGTAAATTTGGTAAATGGTTTGAAGGATTATGATGAATATGGTCAGACCATTTTTTAAGGAACCCAATATTTTTTGGGTTCCTTTTCTCTTCTAAATAGTGTTTACATATAAGATTATTTTAACGGAACTTCAATTTCTAAATCTTTCAATATTTCAGGAGCTTCTTCCTGCATATATTCAATCGTTAGTTCTTTTTTAGAAATATTCATAAATGCTTCTTCGACAATATAATGATCCTTCTTTTTAAAGGTTATGGATGTTTTAGCACCATAATATACTTTTCCCAAATGATCCTTTAACGTAAAATAGTTTGAATGCAGAAATGGAAATTGGCTATTTAATTCATAGGTTAACGTCATTACATTGCCCGTATATTTAACCCCAATAATGTTGATTTTGCCCAATTCTCCCAAATCTAATTTAGTATCTTTTCCTCTAAATGGTTTTTCAATTGGATTATAAGTCCAAATATTTTGGACTATCATTGGTTGAATCGTCACCGAATCTGTATTTTTTTCATCCAACCCTTCAAATGATTCCTGAATAGAATCCATTACTTCCATATTATCCTTTATTGTGATTCCACCATAGCCATGTGTATTATAAATCCAAGGTATTACTTCTCCCTCATTTGTGATTAATCGGAACATTAGCATGTTATCATCGTTTTCCGTCACCGGACGTTTATAGCTCATATTAACTACTGTCGTGATTGGCGTTCTTTTTATTTCCTTTACTGTGAATTCGCTCTCCTTGCTTTGTCGAGTAATCATTGGTGTAATCGTCTCTACGTTTTCCGTTTTGGTAAGTTTAAATTCAAATTGAAAGATTTCATACTTTCCGTTTATTACTACTGCATAGTAGGGCTGAACTTCAATTTCCTTTGGTAATTCCTTATGTTTAATGAAATTTACTGTTCCAATCCCGGCTACTTTATTGGGAGTCACCAATTCATAATTACCATCTGTTAACTTCCCTATACCAGCTCTTGCTTCTTCCTTTAAGGAAACATTTAGGTTATCAATCTGATAATCTCTAATTGGTTCCTTTGATTCCACTACATAACTAAAGGATATTCTTTCTCCATCATAAATTGCTTCCTCTATCGTCATTTCTGCTTCATTACTTTTTGAAGTAGCTATAATATTCGATACTAATTGGCTGTCCTTCCCTTTCTTTAATCCGCCATCTCCATATGCTTTGAAAATAGATTCTATAAAAGGGAGAGAGGAGAGTGTATTTGCAAGAGTTGGTGATAATTTTGGAAAAGTAAGCAGCATGGAAATAAATAAACAAAAAATAATAGCAGCTACGATATGCTTTTTATATAAAACAATTATGTTAGGACGACTAGATTTCTCTTCCTTCACCATTTTTACTGCTGTTAGAACTTTTTTTCTGTCCCTTTCAGAAAAATGAACATCCTTCATCACATTTCCTAGTGTTTCTTTTATAAATTTGGAATCATTCTTCATCTGAATTCCTCCTTTTTTAGAAATGGCAAGAGATTTTTTCTGCCTCTTCTCAATCTCGTTTTAGCTGTATTCTTAGAGATTTGTAGAATGTCTGCAATTTCATTAATATCTAGCTCCTCGTAGTAATATAAGAGGATTACTTCTGCATATTTTGGTGGAAGACTTAAAATTATATTTTTCAGTTCCGCCTGCATCGTTTGATACATTACTTCCTCTTCTGGTGACGGCATAGTATCACTCTTATGATTGATATCTTTCTTAAATAAGATAAACCGCCTAAAATAGGCACTTTTCACATGATCTTTACACTTATTGATTGTGATACGGTAAAGCCATGTTTTTAATTTAGCTTCTCCTTTAAACGTCTTTAAATGGGTATAACACTTAATAAAAACAGTTTGGACAATGTCTTTTGCCGTTTCACTATCTTTAACATATGTATAAGCTAATCTTGTCAGTTCGTCTCCATACAAAATCATAATTTCTTCTAACAGTTCATCTAATTCATTCTCCTCTAGCTCTCTTAATAATGAATGTTCTAGTCTTTTAGAAATCAAGTCATTCCCCCCTTACAGATTCGCTAGTTAGACGATATGGATTTACTATAGGATTCACTTTTTATCGTTAATAATTATCTTCCGTAATTATAGCACCCTTATTTCCCTCATCATGCGATAGTTGGAAAACAAATAAGCTGAATTCTCCCATGAATTCAGCAATTATTTGGAACTTTGAGATTAAATAGACAAAATTGTTCATGTTAGGAATGACCACTCTCTAAAACACTAATAATAGGTAAAATAAAAACTTCACAAATGTCGGAAGCGCTTCGAATATCATATACATTCTCCTAACCTATTCGATTATCTAATATATAATATATGAAGCGGCTATCGATATGTAAACGCTATCTTGTTACCTAATATTAAAATTCCCACAAAAAAACTCTCAAACAGAGAGTTTCCTTAACTTACTTTATAAAATTTATCGATTTTGCCAGCTAAAATTCTTAGAAAGTTATTAATTGTCATATTTTCTATTTTTTTAGAATACCATGACAATTTATTTCCCATATCTTCCCCATCATAATTAACATTTAATGGGACATATCCTTTTGATTTGGACGATAAAGTATGATCGAAGGCAATAATTAATACTTTCCCCTCAGGTGTTTCTAATTTGACCTTGTACCTTGGAAATTTGTATTCAGAACTATACTTAACACCTTTAATCTTAGCCTTAGTTTTCATACATTCTCCTTTTCAAGTGTGTCTATTTACTATTATAGCTTAAATAAAGATAATTAGACATCTTTAACCTTTGAAAATCGAAATAATATAAATTTGTCTACACAATTATACAAATAATGTCTTGTTATATTTGGATTGATCTTTCTTTACCTATTATTCTGCATTTGCTATTACCTCAACAGTTCCGTCTTCTGCATAATGCATAATATTCACAATTTTATAATGAGCTTTTTCTATTACAATTGTTTCTCCAATGGAGGGAGCAATTTGATATATCACTTGTTTTGATTGCCAGCCCTTCACTTTATGCTGATATAAGGTATTTAGTCTCACCATGCACAATCTCCTCTTTCTATTGATATTCCAAAGGATTTTGCCCTATATGAATATGTATGCTATTCTACATTTGTCCTTTCCCTTTTAATAAATAAAACTTATTTCAGTTAATGACTTAAGTAAAGAATAGATGTAATCTGACAATCTGTTCAGAACATTTATGAAAGTATTTTCTCTATCCAATGACTTGGTTTTTCCAAATAGTTTGGTATCTTAGTATCAGCATCCCCATTAGCTGAATTAATTTGCGATTGTGTAAGAAATAGAGCACCACCCAAGTTTGCTCCTTTTAAGTTAGCGTCTCGTAGATCTGCTCCAATAAAATCAGCTCTTCTCAAATCACAATTGCTTAAATTCGCAGCAATCATTAATTTTCCTCGAAAATCTTCCCCTTGTAAATTTAATCCCTTTAAATTAGCACCGATATAATTTGATTTTTTCTTTCGTCCTTTTTTTCCTTTATTCGTACTATTCTCTCTATACTTTATGCTTGAAGCAATTAAAAGCTCATTAACTTTATTTCGGTGGGAAATAAGATCGAGTATTAAAATCTCTTTTGGTGTTCTTTCCGTTAGTTCTACTATTGCTTCGTAAATCCGTTGAAGTTTATTATGAAAAGAAGAAGTTTCCTCTAAAGTAAGAGCTTGCCTTAAATAAAAGAGCATTTCATGTAGTTGTTGAACAATTGGAAAGACACGGAACATTTCATCTGCATGTTCTCCCTTCCGCCAGTCCTTTCCATGGTAAATCTTTTGTGATACATGCTGTCCCGCCCCGAAACATTCATAGGATACACAACCGCGGAACCCTGTTTCCCACAATTTGTCATGGATCGAGCATGCATTGTTTGAACATAAGTTTCTACATGATACCCCACTATCTTTATCAAAAGGAAAATCTGCAGATTCTCCATATGGCAATGCTACACAACATAACCCAAAACAATTATTGCAATCTGACTTTAATGCATTATCCATATTCAAAACCCCCAGTAATTATTCACAAGATTCTCGGCGAATCAGGCATACTATTTACTAAAATAATGTAAATAAGAATAGAAACGGGCATAGTTAAAAGAAAAATCAATCGAATACCTAAAGGTGTAATACCAAAATATTCACCTATTCCCCCACAAACACCATAAATAGATTTATCATTCTTTGATTTCATCATTTTACGATTCATTCTGATTCTCCTCTTCATCTAACAAGCTATTTGAAATTCCAATGCTTAATAGACTATTGTTTATCTTTTAATTCCCTTCATTTCCGATACTCCATCAGCCAACAATCTTGATACTCCCCTTCATGTAGTTCTCGTTTGGGAAGAATTTTAACTTTTTTCAATCCACATTTTTCATAGCATTTAATCGCCCTTACATTCCTTGTTTGTGGATCCATCACTACTCGATCGGCTTTTTGATTCTCGATTAAGAAATGAATCATCGAACTTACAAGCATTTCCCCAATTCCTTTATTCCAATATGCCACTTCTCCAATAAATTGATCAGTTCCGTATATTAATTCCTTACTATATGTACTATATCCAAATAACTTTTTCGCTTCACTATCTAGTGGATAAAATTGTATATACCCTATTGCTCTATTTGAATATTCGACAATGCCTTTTACTTCTTCCTTATCATTAGGCGGATAGAACACCCTATTCACTTTATCTAAATCAAAGGGATTATCTCTTCCTTCATAATATTCAAGGACAGATGGATCTGAAAGCCATTTTGCTAAATATTTATTATCTTTTTTTTCCAATTTACGAACTTTTAAAAGCCCGCTTTCAAATAGTTTCATCTACAAATCTCCATTTTCTATCATTTTCTTGCAATGATTGTAAATTCCCATGGGATATTTTCCATTTTCCAACCACGATGTTCTTCAAAACGCTCTAGTCTTAACCCAGCAGCTATCAATGAATTAATAATTTCGCTAAGTGTATAAAAGCGGATAGAAACATCTGGAAAATCATCCTGTTCTTCTTCAGGAAAAAACTGTTTATAGGCAATATCTCCTGTTTGTAATTCTGTATCAAAATAGGCTAGTTTCACATTAAAATCATCATTCAAGCATTTTAACAAAGGATGGAAGTCACTTAAAATCAATGTTCCATCATTCTTTAAAAGAGAAAACAGAAGTGACATGAAATGATCTATATCCTGAAAATAATGTAGAATCCCACCTTCGAGATAGAGAATATCAAATGCTTCTCCATATGTCTGTAAATCGATTTCGTAAATATCTCCTACAATATAATTTATAGATGTATTAGCATGATAAGCTAATTCCCGAGCATATCGTTCATTCTCCTTGGATATATCAAAGATTGTTACTTCAGCTCCTAACAGTGCTAATGGAACTGCCTTTCTTCCATTTGATCCACAAAGATTGGCAATCTTTTTTCCTTCTACATTCTCAAAAAACGTTTGATGCTTTTTTAAACTTGTTCGAGGATCTTTCAATATTTCTTTCGCCTTTTCCTTTGGGTGCCCATCACGCTTCATCCAAAATTCATAAGCACGGTATTCCCAAGCCACTTTATTAGTCGTACTTTGCTCATTCATAAGGAAATGCTCTCCTTTATAATTTTTCAACTCACTCCCACAATCTTTTCACTTCTACTAATTCATTTCTCAAAAATTTCATTCGGTAAATATCCGGCTTTGTTGTATGGAGTAAAAAATCTAAATCAAACCGCTTGTCATAATAGCCCATCATTAGCGTCATTACTGCACCATGGGTTCCAATTACTATCTTTTTTCCTGCATATGTATTTAGTAACTGTTTTAATACCGTTATCGCTCGTTTTTGACATACATTATTAGATTCAGCTCCAGTTAGAGCATAATCAGGATTCGAATATGACCTACTAAGACAAGATTGTAATTCATGATCAGAAAGAGGAGTATCTCCTTGACTAAACACTCTTTCTTTTAAATCCTCAAAAACGAACACCTCTTTGCCCAAATCTGTACCTAAATCCTTTATTGTTAAAATGGCGCGTTGATAAGGGCTCGAAACAAATAGATCTATTTCTTCCTTATGAAGAATTTTGCCGATACGTTCAGAATCTTGTTTCCCTTTTTCCGTTAGCCCTCTTGTTCTTTCTGTGCCTTCTGTTTTTGGCGATTCCCCGTGTCTTACCATGTATATATAGGTTATCACCTTACTCCCCTACTTTCATGCTTCCAATTTGGAGCCACTCTGTAATGGTATTTTTTACAAAATGCTTCTCTATAAAGGTAAGAACTTCCTCGTTTCCCGGTAATGTGACTAATTGCCTTGCTTCATCAAAAGACAGCCACTTGTACTCACTATGCTCCTCATTTAATTCTACAACTTGGTTTTCCTCTACAAAACCAACAAAAACTGGGGCAATATATATGTAATTTTCTAATGGTGAATATAATTGATCAAATGTATTCGAGCTATAGAGATTTACGTTTGTAATTCCTGTTTCTTCCCTTACTTCTCTTAAAGCGGCTTCCCAAGCTTTCTCCCCTTGTTCTAGGCTCCCACCTATATAACACCACATATCTTTCAATATCTGGGTCGCACGTTTCATTAACAAAACATGATATCCTCCCTTTATTTTTTTTAGCAAAACAACAGCAATCCCATTACTATGAATAGGAGTTTCTATTTTGATGTTCACCAATGAACTCTCCCTCCATTCCATCATTCTACCTAATAATTTTTAAAATTTAGATAATATTTATTATAAACTTTCAACCCTTAATATGGAAATATTTCTCCATTTTTACTTTTAATGAAGTGAATAAGTGGACGATACATAATTCCTATCATTAGAAGAGTAAAATGAAACTATACTAACAATCCACAACAAAAAAAGCATTCATTTGCGAATGCTTTTTTGGCAATATTTCCTTTTATCTTACACCTTACATCATATTAGCCACTAATTGAAGCGCACTTAAGAACAGACCGATAATAAAACCACATACTGCACCGTTTACACGAATCCATTGCAGATCTTTACCGACGTTATTCTCAATCATATCGACTAGTGTTTCGTTATCCAGCTTATCAAGATTTTCTTTTACTAAATTGCCAATTTGATCATGGTTTTTCTCGATAAAATTAGAAATTTGCTGAATAATCCACGGATCAATCTTTTCGCCATTTTCTTCGATTTTTTTCATTAATTGCAGAATAAATGGAATTGCTTTTGTTTCCATGAACTCCTCATTTTCAAGAAGCTCGATTGCTTTTTCTTGTGCTTGTTGAAGGCTAGCTAAAATCGTATGATTGGATTCTAGGGAGTCTAGTACCTTATCCTTCCATGTATTGATTCCTTCTAATACTTTATCATTTTCTGGAAGGCTTTCGATTTCCTTGCGAATATAGAGAATAAGTGCTTCACGGTTTTGCTCCCCATCTCTTTGAAGACTTCGCATTCCACTCAAGCAAAGATTTTGGACAATTTGCCCTAACTTATCTTCTGTTAAAATATTCTGCAATGTTTTTAAAGCAAATTGAAGCATGCCATTTGCCTCTACATTATTTAATACATTCATGGAAACAGAGCCAAGTTTTCGAGCCGTCTCTTCTTTTCTGAGCCACGTTTCTGTTTTTACAAGAACATGATCTAATGCTTTCTTATCAACTTCTTCTGAAAGTAATTGATTGGTAAGCAGCTTTAAAATATTACTAATTTGGACATCAGATAAAGCCGCTGACATTTGCTTACGCACAAATGGAGTGATTTTTTTTACATCAATATTGCTAATTGCTTGCTGTGTAGCTTTTATCATTGCTTTCTTTACTGGTTCTGTTTCGATTCTTGTTTTAATGGTTGCTGTAATCTTTTCGGTAAAAGGAATATTCTTCACTTTATCCTGAATGCTTTCCTTTGATAACCAATCCTTTTTCAAAACATTCACTAATCCATTAACCATTCTATCCCTATTTTTAGGTAATAAAGCGGTATGTGGTATTGGTAAACCTAAAGGATGTCTAAAGAGTGCTGTTACGGCAAACCAGTCTGCTAATCCCCCGACAAGTCCTGCTTCAAAGCCGCCATGAACTAAATGTATCCAGATATTATCTTGAAAAGGGAAGGTTAGAATAAATCCCAATCCCATGATAAGAAGTGAATACCTTGCAAGTTTTCTTGATGATTTTTTTTCCACGCAATGTCCCTCATTTTACTTTTAAAATCGTTTATACATTTTTTTAGGTTATAGAACCTCTATCCTGTAGTATACCAATAATCTCCTAAAAACAGAAAGATAAAGTAGATATTTACCGAATTTTTTCTGTTTGCATACAAAAAGCCAAAAGGTTCCTCCTTTCAGCTTTCTTTATCGCTTTATTATTTGTCTAATTGGGACAAGAATTCATTCATGACATGTCGATATTGTTCTGGTTCTTCTATATAGGCCATATGGGCACTTTCTTCAAATACATGAAAAGCTGCATTTGGCGTTTTGCTACTAAAATATTCCGTTGATGCTGGTGTTGCTTCATCATATCGCCCACAAGTATACAATGTTGGTATAGATATTTCAGATAACCGATCCGTACAATCAAATGATTTTAAGTTCCCTTGCACAGTAAATTCGGAAGGTCCCCACATTACTTGATATACATGTGGATTTCTAAAATGCTTCCCCTTTTTTAAATGTTCTGGGTAAGGCTTTAATCTACATACAAAATGGTCATTAAACACTTCAATTGCTTTTTGAAAGGCAGGTGTATCTGTCTTTCCGTTTTCTTCACAGTTTTTGATGGTTTCTTGAACCTCTAGTGGTAGTAAAGTTAAATTTTTCTTTTGATCTTTTTCCCATAATGGTGCGCTTAAACAAGGGCTTGAGAAAATAATACTGCTAATCCCTTCTGGTTCACCAAAATAATATGCAGCTGCAAGGGTTGTGCCCCAAGAATGGCCAAGTATATGTACTTTATTCAGCCCTAATCCTTTTTGAACTAGCCCAACTTCTTCCACAAACCTGTCTAAAGTCCAAAGGGAATCATCATCTGGCCGATCTGATTTGCCACAGCCTAGCTGATCATATAAAACGACCGGGCGATCAATTGCCAAATCTTTTAATCCTTGTAAAGAGTAGGAGCTAGAACCTGGTCCTCCATGTAAAACAAGCAGTGGGATTTTATTAGCTGTCTCATTATGTATAACATACGAAACTTTTCCACCTGTTACTTCTATAAATCCTTCTTTCATCCGTTTTCTCCTTTACGTATTTTACTTACTAGTTTAGCACATTACCGAATATCTCTCGTAAGTAAATAGATTATTCCTTAAGCTTTTTTTCGATAATCTCAACACGATTGCCGAACGGATCACGAAATTCAAATCGTTCAAAGCCTTCAATTGGAATGGAAGCGCTATTTCTACTCCTAGTTTGCTAAGTTTATTTTTCCAATCACTCATATTATCTACTTGATAAGCTAAATGAGATTTCGTTGTATAGCGATCAAAACCCTCCTCTGTGCCAACATGAACATCTATATTTCCAAGTGACAGCCAAAATCCACCTCTCCCTTGCAACGATGAAGGCTTCTTTATTTCCCCTAAACCTAATACTCCACAATAAAAATCCTTAGCTTGTTGTTCCAATCCTTTTGGTATCGTTATTTGAACATGATGAACGCCAATAATAGTCATCTTTTCTATTCCTCCCCCCATATCATCCTCTTATTTATCGTACAATATAGACGTCTAAAGAAACATATTATAATTCTAATCACTTATGATAAGAAAAAATAATGAAGAATACATTGATGATATAGCATTCGTTTCTTTGCTAATCAATCTTATTTTTTATATAATGTAATTAAGAAACTGAATATTTAATCTTTTCAAAGGAGGAACCTATGGAGTTACTTTTTGGTTTATTAATTGCTTCTGCTCCATTATTAGCTTCTATTTCGTTTGCAAATATGGCAAAGAATAAACAATAAACTGAATATTCACCACAGCGGATGCCCTATACATTTTGGACATCCGTTAATTACTATGTTTCTTTTCCTTCCCAAGGGAAAACCCAGTAAATAATTTTCCGCCATATGGCTTTAATACTCTTTCCGTAAGTATAATAATGTTTTCCTTTTCCCTAGTCCGATAAAAGGTTTCAAACGCTTCAATGAATTCATCCGCAAATTTTTGATCAAATTGCCGTAATGATCGCACCATCCATTTCGATGTACCAATCCACTGTTTATTTACTCTTAATACAAATTCATGGAGAAGGAAGCTTAGTGTGCTTGCTATAAAAATTACCTCTTGCTCATTGTCTGAACCGATAAAATCATCCAGTACGTCTGATATAAAGTAACGCTTTGTTCGAATTGTTTCCTCTGGCCATTCTTTCGGACCTTCTGCCAGCATTTCTTCTGCTTCTTTTTTTATAACTTGCAAAACTCCGTCATCTTTTAAAACGATTCCTTCTGTTACCATTCGTTGCATAGAAGGTTTTGCTAAATTATAATCCATTAAGAAAAAATCCTTATAAGAAGCTAAATTATGTACAAATATCTCGATTGGCCAACCAAATTCCATCATGGACTCTCTATAAGAGAGAACGATTTTCTCATCAAAAATGACAATATCAAGATCAGAAGTAGGTGTCGCTTGTCCTCTCACCACACTTCCTGCTAAAACAGCAGCATTACAATTCGGAAAATATGTATCTATAAACAATCGAGCTGCTTCCATTGGCACTATTTTTTCCATGTAAATCCCCCTTTTCGAGTCGCTCCATCATTCGATAGTTAATTTGAATTCCTTTACAAAAACCGCGGTTCCACTTATCTCCACATCCAATTGACCTTTCCTTTCAGCAACAAGAACAGTTACTCTTCCATCACGCCCTATCTCCTGACCTTGTTCAATGATAATAGGCTCGTTCTTCCACTTTTCATCCACATAGGTAACGTAATATGCTCCCATTACTCCCGAAGCTGTTCCAGTAACAGGATCTTCTATTGTACCTGAGTAAGGGGAAGAAAAATGTCTTCCATGCATCGTTGCATTTACATCATAGGTTTCAAGAGAAAATGGATGAATGGATGCATGGGGAATTTCCTTTAAAATAGATGGAAACAAATCATTTTTTACAGCCATTTTCGAAAATACATGCAGTTCCTTAATAGGAACAAGTAATGTCCAAAGCCCTGTATTTCCATATAGAATCGGATGCTTTTCATCTATATCAGATTCTTTAATACCAATCACATCTGCTAATTCATGGCGCGAACCTTTAAATTCTTTAAATTGTGGTGTTACTTGCTTCATAATAATGGAAGGAGAAGACTGTTTATTTTGATTGATCCGAATAGGTAGAACACCTGCTTTGGTTTCAATCGAAAAGACCACTTTTTCAGAAAGATGACCATTTGTTTTTAATGCAAAAATAGTAGCGATAGTGGCATGTCCACAAAGATTCACTTCATGGCCTGGGGTGAAATAACGAATTTTCAGATCCGCCCTATCTGATCGTAATACAAAGGCAGTTTCATTAAAACCCACATCTTTTGCTATTTTTTGCATTTCTTCCTCTGTATATTTCTCACCCTCTAATACGATTCCAGCTGGATTCCCCTTATCTGGCTGTTCTGTAAAAGCATCATAATGCAAAATAGAAATTGTTTTCATCTCATGATCTCCTCCTATTCTATTTATCTCTCACTAATCATCTATCATACTCCATCCGCTTTGCTGTTTCCCTGCCCACTTCTTTGCCACATAATTTCTCCACTAAATGAAAGGACATATTGATTCCCGCAGATATCCCACCAGAAGTTAATATCGTTCCTTCATCCACAAATTTAACATTTCTTACAAGCTGAACCTTTTGGAATTCCCTTTCCAACCTGTCAATATCCATCCAGTGCGTAGTTGCCCTTAAATCATCCAATAAACCGGCTTTTGCTAACAAAAATGCTCCTGTACAGACAGAAGTCATATATTCCACTTGTCTTGCTTGCTCTTTTATCCAATTAATAACAACAGGGTTATGCATTTCGATTTCTTCTGCACCATAACCACCAGGAAGGATAAGAATATCCAAATCAGGGTGGTTTTCAAAAGAAAAATCTGCTTCTATCTTCAGACCATTTCTTGCTATAATAGTCCCCCCTTTTTCTGAAATAGTATGGACATGGAATAATTTATTCTCCCCTCCAGCTAAAGAGAAAACTTCAAATGGACCAGCAACATCTAATACTTCTACTTCATTAAAAATCAATATTCCAACAATACGCTCTTTCATTTTGCCTCCTAAAATAGTTACTCCTATAAAAAATTTAATAAATGAAAAACAACTATAGTCTTTTTCATCCTACCATGAATTTCGAATTTTTAAATAATATTTTTTCTCACTAGTGTTGCATAAATATTGTCGCAATTTTCAGTCTGATTATCCTCCTTGTTTAGAGCCAAAAAGGTAAATACCTATTCAAAGGTGGCTCCATCCATTTGGTTTTTTT
>NZ_JBQKKM010000080.1:0-13181 GCF_052116745.1 Niallia sp. Sow4_A1
CCTTTCCTAGACACCCAAATCAACACTTCGAACAAATCTATTTGAATACGAAGGTGATCATCTACCTTGAGAAGTTGAAAAGTCATTTACACAAAAATATTGACAGTACCATTTCAACTAATAAAAAACGCGAAAATTTATATAGTTAATATATATAAATTTTCGTGTTTTTTAGTTTAAAAATAGGTTTGAAAACGAAGTGAAATGGAGCAGAGGACGCTCGACTCCTGCGGGAAATAGAGACGCTTTAGACCCCTCAGAGCATGCGAGGGAGGCTCAGCTTCCTCCATGGCGCATCGTGGGTCTGTAGCGCAATGGAACGACTTAGTTTTTATACTTGACTATATTTAAAATCATAGATAATCATCATGAGATAGTAGCTTTATTTAAGAGCTAAATTAGAGAGTATTTGTCTTTAAAGGTTGGTTATTTAGTTTTGTCCCAGCCTCTTTTGTTATTTTCTGTACTCTTTTACTAATAAGAATTAATTGCAGGTTAAATGCAGGAACGGTAAAATGGAAGAAGATTGATATCAGCTTGGAGGAATAGGGAAATGAATATAAAAATTACAAAATGTCATGGAAGTGGAAATGATTTTTTAATTATAGATGAGATATCAGATGATTATCAGTTTTCTGAAGAAGAAAGAGCGACGTTAGCTAAAGCGCTCTGTAATAGAGAGTCTTCCTTGGGAGCTGACGGAATTCTTTATGTAATGTCAAGTCAAGTAGCCGATGCAAGAATGAGAGTATTTAATGCAGATGGTTCGGAAGCGTCTATGTGCGGAAATGGTATTCGTTGTGTTGCCCGTTATGTTTGTGAATTGCTTAAAGTAGAAGAGGCTGTAATTGAAACGATGAAAGCTAATCTGGAAGTGAAAAATGAAGAGGATATTTATCCAAACATTCCAACTTATTTGGTAGAAATATCTCCAGTTTCCTTTAAGACAGAAGATCTTCCATTACAATTAGAAGCAGATACACTACTGAATGAGAAGATTCCAGGACTGCATGAAGATTTGTTATTTACTGCGTTAGCAGTACCAAACCCACATTTAATTACGTTAGTGAATAAAGAGGTACTGGATTCTGAAGTACAGGAAACTTTAAGTAAATATGTGAATGGGTCAAATGAATACTTTCCAGACGGAGTTAATGTTAGCTTTGTATCGATTTTAGATAAAGGTAGTATCTATGTTCGTACTTATGAACGAGGAGTTGGTTTTACTAATGCATGCGGTACAGCGATGAGCGCATCTACCCTCGTTACGATATTAAATGGATTTAATGAAGAAAATACTTATGTTGATGTGTATAATAATGGCGGGAAAGTTCGCTGTATTGTTCACCATCAAAATGGACAATACCGCATAGATTTAATTGGAAATGCTAGTTATGTATATCGTGCAGAAGTAGCTTTAGAGTGGGATACGATTGAAAATTTTAATGTTAAGAATAAGATTTATTTTGAGGATGAAGCTATCCAATATAATAAACTACAAACAGAAGCACAAAATTATGTAGAGGCTCATTTAAAGTAAGTATAATAATAGTTCTTTCCAAATGGATAGGATGAAAAGGTAAGCTATATTTACTAAGATGAAACGATATATCATCAGAGTGAGTAGGTTGCAGGTAATTGTAATTGAAATGGCTATTTTAAAAGTATAAAGAGATTGGGACATAAGCATTTCAATCAACAATAAACACGAACGTTTTATGTAATTTAATTACACAAAGGTTCGTGTTTATTGGTTTAGAACAAGTTTAAAAAACGACTTAGTTTTTACACTTAACTACATTTGTATCATAGATAACCATCATGAGAAAGTAGCTTATATAAGAGCTAAATTAGAGATTGTTCGTCTTTAAAGATTAGTTATTTAGTTTTGACACAGCCTCATGGCTTATGTCCCAAGTCTTTTCGTCTAAAAAAGTATTAAACAGTTTATTGCTAAGTTAAATTCTGAAAGATAATGGGATGTGTTGGAATAATACTGTATATTATTTTTCTATTTGCAAATGGTAAGGATAAAAAGGATATCTACTATGAAGCCAATAAAGCCATTTGAACCAATCTTAACAGATGTAATTCCTCAAGGTGATCAGTGGGTTGCCCAAGTGAAGTGGGATGGAACAAGGATACTCACCTATTATGATGGAGATAAAACCCAATTGTTTAATAGAAAGAAAAACGAAAGAACCAAACAATATCCAGAGCTCTTACGCCCAAATACGTTTATACAGGCTGAAAATTGCATTTTGGACGGAGAAATAATCGCTTTACAGAATGGCAAGCCGTCTTTTTATGAAGTAATGAAGCGTGATCGAATACGAAATATGGATAGAGTAAGCCAATTGCAGCAGGAAATTCCCATTACCTATATGATTTTTGATATCCTTTATGTTAATGACCATTGGTTATTAGAGAAGCCTCTACGTGAAAGACAACAAATACTACGAGAAAGAATTACTGAGAATGAAGTGATTCGCCTAGTGGAAAGCTTTTCCGATACAGAAGGTTTATTTAACGTATGCATGGAGCATCAGCTCGAAGGAATTGTTTGTAAAGATCTCGATAGTCCATATTTACTTGAAGGAAAAGATTCAAGATGGAGAAAGAGAAAAAAAGAGCAGGATTTAATCGCAGTAGTAGGCGGGGTTACGTTGAAGAATAAGACTGTCCATTCCCTACATCTTGGGCAGTTTAATAAGGACGGCCAATTATTTTATATTGGAAGTGCTGGTTCTGGAAAATTAACGGCAAAAGACTGGGTTGCTGTTACAAATGCTATTGAACCAATTATTATCAAAGAGAATCCGTTTATTAACCAAGTTGAAGTTAAGGGAAGTGTTTGGCTGAGGCCAGCTCTTACTGTGAAAATCACCTTTTTAGAGTGGACAGAGGGTAGAACCTTAAGACATCCAGTAATTGAATCCTTTGTAACCGTCCCTATAGAAGAGTGCCTAATGGAATGAGCCTCTTACAGGAATCCCTGTTTATTTTTAATTTGTGTTAATATATCCAGCACTTGACGGAACGGCTGTCTTTTTTTGGCTTCAAAATAAGTAGAAAATGGATTTATTCCTTTTTCTAATCTCTCAAGGACAGTTTTCATCGGAAACTGACTTGGATGGAGGGTGTTTGTAAGTTCCTTCCATTCAATTGGACATGCAACATATCCACCTCTGTTACCACGGATAGAGTATGGAGCGATTATCGTTTTGCCCTCGCTGTGCTGGATATAGTCAATATATAATCGATTATTTCTGTTTTTTTTCAGTCTTTCAATGGTGAATTGTTCTGGATTCTTTTCTATCATAAAATGTGCGATAAATTCAGTAAAAATCCGCACTTCATCGTATGAAAAAGTTTTTTCGGGAAGTGGCAAATAAATTTGTATGCCTTTGTTTCCTGAGATTTTTAAAAAGGCTTGTAATTGCAATCTATTCAGAATTTCATGCAGAACTTTAGCTGCTTCAATGGCCATATGAAAATGATCATTTGAAGGAGGATCTAAATCAAATACAATTTCAGAAGGCATTCCATTGGAGTGGATGGTTTCGAATGGGATATGATATTCAAAAGCTAATTGATTTCCTAACCACATTAGGGTTTCTTGATTATTACATAAAATATATTCAATATCTTCTTTTACATATGTTTCTACAAAAGAAGGAGCATAATCTGGGCATTGTTTTTGATAGAATGATTCTCCAAATAGACCATGTGGAAAGCGAATGGTTGTCAGCAAACGGTTATGCAAAAAAGGAAGGAAATAGGGACTTACCTCTTTTAAATATAAAAGATAATTAAGTTTAGTAATATTAGTATCGGGAAAAAGTGGTTTGTCAGGGTGAGTAATAGTAGTGCGATCTGTTATAAGTTGTTCCAATTTGCAATCGCGCCAATTATGTTTATATAAAAATTTTGAGAAAGTAGGATTGATTATTTCATCATGTACAAATGAAGAGAAATGTAATTCTACACAAATTCCTGGATCCATATAATAAAAATCATCCTCTTCTTTTTTGTAATGTTCCTTTATAATGCCTAACAAGGCGATTTTCTCATCCTCCTTTAACCCTTTCTTAAATCTCCCAACGGTTATTATTTCCTTATTTAAACAAACGCTCACACCAAATGTATCTGATTTTTTATGATAATAATGTATAAAAAATGCTGCTTTAGGCATAAGTAATCCTCCTGATAATCATTCGATAATAGTAGTATATCCAATTGATATGGGTATGTATGAATGATGTGCACTACCAATAATTAAATAGTATGAAAAAGACATGGAAACACAATGTATTAATAGAATCAAAAAGTAAAATTTTTGGGAAAGTAATTTAAATGAGAATGGAGATTATACGATGCACACGATGTGGAAAGGAAATATAAGTTTTGGACTAGTGAGTATACCGATTAAGATGCATTCTGCAATTGAGGATAAAGATATAAAGTTAAGAACACTTCATAAAGCGTGTCATGCTCCTATTAAATATGAAAAGAAATGCTCTGCCTGTGAAAAAGAAGTAGCTCCAGAAGAAATTGTGAAGGCGTATGAGTATGCAAAAGGAAAATATGTAGTCCTCGATGATGATGACTTAGAAAATCTACGCAAAGAGAACGAGGATAAAGCGGTAGAGATTATTGATTTTGTGAAAATGGAAGAAATTGATCCGATTTATTTTGAAAAATGTTATTATATGTCTTCAGGTGAGGGCGGAAATAAGGCATATGCTTTATTAAGACAAGCTTTGCTTGAAACAGGAAAAGTAGGAATTGCTAAGATTATTATTCGCTCTAAGGAGCAATTAGCTATTATTCGAGTGTATGAAAATACACTTGTGATGGAGACGATACATTTTCCAGATGAAGTTCGCAATGTAGAAGATGTACCAAATGTACCTGAAGCCAGTCAAATAGAGAAAAAAGAATTAGAAACAGCCATTTTATTAATAGATCAATTAACAACAGAGTTTACACCAGAAAAATACACGGATGAGTACAGAACAGCTCTTCTTCAATTAATTGAAGCAAAAAAAGCTGGAGCAGAAGTAGTTACAGGTACAGAAAAGCAACCGAAATCGAATGTCATGGATCTGATGGCGGCTCTTCAAGCTTCTATTGATAATACAAAGCCTAAGAAAACAGAAGAAAAGAAGAAGAAGACAACGAGAAAGAAAGTCGCAAAAGAAGCTTAAAATTTAAATAGGTGCTATGCTTGTATGGACAAGCTAGCACCGAAAAATAGCGAGGGATAATTTTGGAAAGAAATATAACATTAAAGTATATAATCCTGATGATTGCTATAATCGTAACTTTTAGTACGGTATTTTATTTAATAGCAAACCTAGTTACCAGTTTGGATATCATTACTTTTGACGATATGATCATCGATTTTATCCAGTCATTCATTTCCGATGATTTAACAATATGGGTGGAACGGGTGACATTTTTTGGATCGGTATCATTTATCACAATTGCTTTACTATTCATTACAGCTCTTTTGCTATGGAGAAAAAAATATGCTTTAGCCACCTTTTTTGTTTTGACAAATGGTATTGGCGCACTATTAAATAAACTGCTTAAATGGTTTTTTAAAAGAGAGCGTCCAGATATTTTGCCTGTTATAATAGAGAAAGGCTATAGTTTCCCAAGTGGACATTCAATGGGCTCTCTTATATTCTTTGGTTCATGTGCATATCTATGTATACATATTGTGAAATCGACTGGACATAAAATAATTGCATATGTGGTTGCTTGCCTATTTATCATTCTAATTGGTATAAGCAGAATATATTTAGGAGTTCATTATCCGACAGATGTTGTCGGCGGATATTCAATAGGAATAGCCTATTCAGCCGTTTGTATTTTAGCTTTTCGGCTATATGAATTTAAATCTAGACTGTAGCCAAACGCCTGGATTGTAGAAATAAGGTTTGTCTATAGATATTTATTAGGTCCTTAGGATTGGAATGTTGCTTTCCGTTTTTGGGGTTTGCCTTCCTCAGTAGGGCTCGCGCTAATCCCAAATGAGTCTCACCTCTTACACTAAAAGCGACGCATAAAAATTCTATTTAACTTTTTTAAAATCATTTTTTTGACAAACTGAATTGAAACGGTAATTTTTTACTAAAGAAAGCTGTTAATAAAGAGGAGAGCGTATACAAGGTATAGTAATTTTGCAATAAAGTGAATTATGGGGGATAAAAATGAATCAGCATATCATACCTGCATCATCAAATATGAAGGAATTTGAAGCTTTTCTAAAAAGTGATTATGAAATTGGCGTGTTCTTAGAAGTACATATTTCTCAATTAAAGCACATTAGCCAACTGGCAAAAAAGGCTAATAAGAAAATGATTTACCATGTGGATCTAATTCAAGGATTAAAAAGTGATGATTTTGGTACAGAGTTTATCTGTCAAGAGTTTAAGCCATATGGAGTAATATCTACAAAATCATCCGTTATTTTAAAAGCAAAACAGAAAAATGTCATTGCTATACAAAGGGTCTTCTTACTCGATAGCCATGCGATAGCGAAAAGTGTTAAATTGGTGAAAAGAACATATCCAGATTATATTGAAGTTCTTCCAGGCGTGATGCCTTGGATGATTAAGGAATTAAAAGATAGTTTGAATGTACCGATACTCGCTGGTGGTTTGATTCGCACAAAAGAAGATGTTAAAAAAGCAATTGATGCTGGGGCTACAAGTATTACGACATCGAAGCGTGAATTATGGGAAGAGAGATAATGTACACTTAATTAATAATTACTATTTTTATAGTGGAAATATCAAAAAATAATTGACAGTCTACTGGTAAGCGTTTACAATAGATTTACAAGTTAATTTAATGTGTAGGAGAAAAGGAGATGCACGCAGGTAGCCATAATTTATTTATTGGCGATATTCTGTTGTGCTCTCCTTTTTTGCGCATTTTTTAACCAATTACACTCTGTGATTTGAATCGAAAAGACAGGTTGATAAGTATTAACGAAGATGTAAAAAATGTATTTAGCATCGAATTAAAACAGAGTGAAAAAAGGATAAGGGGGATTCGAATGTCTGCGTTTATGGGAGAAGTTATTGGAACGCTTATTCTGATTGTATTTGGTGGCGGGGTCGTAGCAGGTGGTAACTTAAAAAAGGCGTACTCAAATGGCGGTGGTTGGATTGTCGTTACGATTGCATGGGGATTAGCTGTAGCAATGGGCGTATTTGCTGTAGGAAGCATTAGTGGTGCACATCTAAATCCTGCAGTGACAATTGCTCTAGCAATAACTGGGGACTTTCCATGGAATCAAGTAGGGCCTTACATATTAGCGCAAATGATTGGTGCGTTTTTAGGAGCCTGTATTGTTTATTTACACTATCTCCCACATTGGGAAGCAACAAAGGATCCTGGTGCAAAATTAGCAGTGTTTTCAACTGGACCTGCGATTCCACATACTTTTTCCAATATATTAAGTGAGTTGATTGGAACGTTTATGTTAGTGCTAGGATTGTTATTCATTGGTGCAAATAGTTTTACAGAAGGTCTCAACCCAATAGCTGTAGGTTTGTTGATTGTTGTAATTGGTATGTCATTAGGAGGAACAACAGGATATGCCATTAATCCTGCCCGTGACCTTGGTCCAAGAATTGCTCATTTTGTACTGCCGATAGCAGGTAAAGGCTCATCGAATTTCGGATATGCATGGATACCTGTAGTTGGACCGATTCTCGGTGGTTCTTTAGCTGCAATTATGTATACTTATCTTTTTAAAGGTATTATCTTATCCAGTTTCTGGGTAGTGTTAGCCATAAATGCAGTTGTTTTAATGCTTGCATTTTTTATGACAAAAGGGGAAAGTAAGAGTATTAGAAAAAAAGTAGCGTGAATATTTACTAACTGGGGAGGAATGAACATGGAAAAATATATTTTATCATTAGATCAAGGTACAACAAGCTCTAGAGCGATTATTTTTAATAAAAAGGGAGAAATTGTGCATGTTGCGCAAAAAGAATTTACACAAATTTTTCCAAAGCCAGGCTGGGTGGAACATAATGCTAATGAAATCTGGGGTTCCATTCTGGCTGTAATTGCAACCGTTTTATCAGAATCAGATATTAAGCCAGAACAAATTGAAGGAATCGGGATAACAAATCAGCGTGAAACAGCGGTTGTGTGGGATAAGAAATCTGGGGTTCCTGTATACAACGCAATCGTCTGGCAATCAAGACAAACAAATGACATTTGTGAAGAATTAAAAGCACAGGGGTATAATCAATTATTCCGAGATAAAACAGGATTATTGATTGATGCGTATTTTGCAGGTACAAAAGTTAAATGGATTTTAGATCATGTAGATGGGGCAAGAGAAAAAGCAGAAAATGGTGATTTGTTATTTGGGACGATTGATACATGGCTTATTTGGAAGTTGTCTGGTGGAGAAGCACATGTAACAGATTATACAAATGCATCCCGTACATTAATGTTTAATATTTATGATTTAAAATGGGATCAGGAATTATTAGATATTTTAACAGTTCCTAAATCGATGCTTCCTGAAGTAAAGGCTTCTTCTGAAATATACGCATATACAGTTGAAGGACATTTCTTTGGTAACAGAATTCCGATTGCGGGAGTTGCTGGAGATCAGCAGGCTGCATTATTTGGGCAGGCGTGCTTTGAAGCTGGAATGGCAAAAAATACGTATGGAACAGGCTGTTTTATGCTCATGAATACAGGAGAAAAGGCAGTCAAATCAGATCATGGACTATTAACAACCATTGCATGGGGGATAGATGGAAAAGTGCATTATGCGCTAGAAGGGAGCATTTTTGTTGCTGGATCTGCCATTCAATGGTTACGAGATGGATTAAGAATGCTAAAAGATGCGAAGGATAGTGAAGCATATGCAAGCAGAGTGGATTCAACCGATGGAGTGTATTTAGTACCAGCATTTGTAGGACTTGGTACACCGTATTGGGATAGTGATGTAAGGGGTGCGATGTTCGGCGTAACGAGAGGAACAACAAAGGAACATTTTATTCGTGCAACATTAGAGTCACTTGCCTATCAAACAAGAGACGTACTTTCTGCAATGGAAGCAGATTCGAATATTCAAGTAAAAACATTACGTGCAGACGGGGGAGCAGTTCGAAACAATTTCCTCATGCAATTCCAAGGAGATATACTGAATGTTCCTGTAGAACGACCAGTTGTAAATGAAACAACTGCATTAGGTGCTGCTTATCTTGCTGGATTAGCTGTTGGATACTGGAAAGATCAAAGTGAAATTGCAGAACAATGGAGTTTGGATCGTTCCTTTGAACCAAAAATGGAAGAAGATAGAAGAGAAGAATTGTATCTTGGCTGGAAGAAAGCAGTCAAAGCAACGATGGCTTTTAAATAAGAAAACATTATAAAAATAATATAAATACTATGAATATAAAGAAAAATATGTTATAATATACACAAGTTAATAATTTTTGTCTGGAGAATTGGAGAGACCACAAGCCATTGTCATCATAATGATAATGTAGCTTTGTGGTCTCTTTTTGTTTCCTAAAAAACTACTTACGACTCAATTATCTCATTTGTTACAGCAGGAAAATATTTAACCAACATGGTTTTCACTTAAAGGGAGGTTATTACTTTGCAAAAGAAGCCAAGTAATAGAGAAAAAATAGAACAGCAATTAATGAATAAGAAATTTGATATGGTAGTTATTGGTGGAGGTATAACAGGTGCGGGGATCGCTTTAGATGCGGCAACTAGAGGAATGGAAGTAGCGCTAGTAGAAATGCAGGATTTTTCAGCTGGAACCTCAAGCAGATCAACGAAATTAGTGCATGGGGGACTAAGATATTTAAAGCAATTTGAAGTGAAAATGGTTGCAGAGGTAGGGAAAGAAAGAGAGGTTGTATATGAAAATGGACCACATGTGACCACGCCTGAGTGGATGCTTCTCCCCTTGCATCAAGGAGGGACTTTTGGGAAATTTTCAACGAATATTGGCTTAAGAGTATATGATTTTCTTGCCGGAGTAAAAAAATCAGAACGTCGAAAAATGTTATCAAAGGATGAAACATTATCTAAAGAGCCTTTAATAAAAAAAGATGGACTAAAAGGTGGCGGATACTATGTAGAATATCGGACAGATGACAGCCGTTTAACGGTTGAAGTACTTAAAAAAGCAGTAGATAATGGGGCGACTGCCATTAATTACACGAAAGTAGAAAACTTCTTATATGATAAAAATGGTATGGTGGAAGGTGTGGAAGTTAGAAATTTAATAGCTGGTACTGTGTATCCAATTTATGCGAATACCATTGTTAATGCAACAGGACCATGGGTCGATACGTTAAGAACAATTGATGGAAGCAAGAAAGGAAAAACGCTTCAGCTTACAAAAGGAGTTCATTTAGTTATTGATCAGTCTGTATTCCCGCTAAAACAAGCCATTTATTTTGACACTTCTGATGGTAGAATGGTTTTTGCTATTCCACGAGATGGTAAAACCTATGTAGGTACAACAGATACCTTTTATAGTGATGATCTTATACATCCATCCATGTCTATAGAAGATAGGGATTATATTTTAGGAGCCATAAAATTTATGTTCCCTTCTGTGTCTGTTTCTGCAGCAGATGTAGAATCTAGTTGGGCTGGAGTGAGACCATTAATTTTGGAAGACGGAAAAGACCCATCTGAAATTTCGCGAAAGGATGAAATTTGGGAATCGGAAAGTAAATTAATTACAATCGCTGGAGGTAAACTAACTGGTTATCGAAAAATGGCAGAGACAGTTGTTAATCTAGTAGCAAGTAGATTGCAAGAAAAAACAGGCAAAACATTTAAAAACTGTATGACAAAATCATTGCCAATTTCAGGCGGTGAAGTCGGAGGGTCAAAAGGTTTTTCGACATATATCAAAGAGGTAGTAGAGAAGGGAATTAATGCAGGACTCTCTAAAGAGGATGCAGAAAAAATCGCAAAGCTATATGGCAGCAATGCGCCAATTCTATATGAGCTGGCAAAAGAATCTATCGGAAAGCATGAAGAGCTTTCGCCAGTAGTGCTTTCAAGAATACGCTATGCAATGGAATATGAATTCGCTATGACACCTACAGATATTCTTTTAAGACGAACAGGAATGCTACTATTTGATATAGATAAAGTGCAAGAAATAAAGGAAGCCGTTATAGAGTATATGGCAAATTATTATAATTGGAGCTACGAAAGGAAAAACATATTAACAGCTGAATTAGAAGAAGAAATCCAAAAAGCCACAGTACCATTTGAAGGAAATTTAATTAAAAATTAACTCGTAAGTGGTTCTCTTTTTTTAAAGCCTAAAATCTTATTATAGGAATTTAATGGGAAATATGTAGTAAGAAGTAGGGCGAGTCAACACCAATAGAATCGTTGCTTGCCCTAAAGTAAACTGTATTTAGCCTGCTATACTTTTTGTTCATTTGCTTAGATTCTAAAACCATTAAATGAATGATTTTACAAAAATAGGGAAGGTTGAAGTTGACTTATATCCATTTCTAAGATATGATGTTTCTTGTATGTATTTGAGGTTTAAAAAGAATTTTGTAGAATTATGTGTAAGGTAACTAAGATATTTATAAGTAAACGGAACAGCTATATAAGAACATTCATGACAATTACACTCCAATTATCTTCAAAAACACATTTAAAATCCTTCCTATTGCGGATTAATCCTTCCATTATTTTTTTCAGAAATGTATTTTTGTGTTCTGCACAATTCACCCTAAATTCACACTGGCACGGCCTAGGAGCCGTAAGGATGAAAGAGAGGTAGGGCTTTCGTTGTTTTAGGCATTTACACCAATTAACTAGTATTCGTGTATTTCCCTTAAATATATGCATAGCTAATGTGTATTCATCATGATGGATACAGTAGTCAAAGGATCTTCTAAAACTGACTTTAAAATCAGTTTAGAAGATCCTTTTTTCATTTGCTTTAAAAAGCAGAAATGATCGGAAAATTTATTTCATTTAAAATAGAGCTATGATATGATACATAAGTACTTATCAATACATAGTGACTGACGACATAGATGGAAATAACCATATGGGAGCTGTGTATATGTATAGCCGGTCGTCTGGGCAGAAGAGCAGCAAAACGCACTTCTTTCTATAATTTACCAGGAGGTATATACATGTCGAAAAAACTGATTTTAGACGGAAATGTAGTAGCAAATGCAGTAAAGGATGACTTAAAAGGAAGAATAAGCGCTCTAAAAGAAAAAGGGGTAACTCCTTGCTTAGCAACAATATTAGTTGGAGATGATCCATCATCTGCTACATATGTTAGAATGAAAGGTAATGCATGTGCTAAACTTGGGATAGAATCTAGGAAAATCCACCTGAAAAAAGAAACAACAACAGAAGAATTGTTAGAAACGATTAACAGATTAAATAAAGATAAAGATGTCCATGGTATCTTGCTACAGCATCCTGTCCCAAGTCAAATAGATGAACGACAAGCATTTGAAGCAATTGATATCGAAAAAGATGTCGACGGTGTTACAAGTTTCGGTTATGGACAAACGGCCCTTGGTTTTGGGAAATATCCTTCTTGTACTCCAGCTGCTATTATGAAAATAATGGAACATTACGAAGTAGAAGTTAGTGGGAAACATGCGGTTGTCGTAGGTCGTAGTCCAATTTTAGGAAAGCCTGTATCTGCATTGCTCCTAAATGAAGATGCAACAGTAACAACATGCCATTCTCGTACGGTAAATGTAGAAAGCTATGTAAGACAAGCAGATATAGTTATTGCTGCAGTAGGAAAACCAAACTTTATTCAAGGAGACTGGATTAAACCAGGAGCAGTTATTTTAGACGCAGGCTATAATAAAGGCAATATTGGTGATGTGGATTATGAAGCTTGTATAGAGAAGGCTTCTGCGATTACACCTGTACCAGGAGGCGTTGGTCCTGTTACAATAAGCATGCTTTTAAAACACACGGTTGACTCAGCGGAAATAGCATCTCGTTAAAAAGAAGCTTTTCCTGTTGTATTTCCGAGAATAGTTTTGAAGTATGAGTAAAATGTTTGTGGGAGAATAAATATCCTTTTTGTCTAGTTGGGGGACTCGTCCCCCAACTAGACAAAAAGGCCACCAAGCGAGAGCGCGGTAGCTGGAAAA
>NZ_JBQKKM010000081.1:0-11675 GCF_052116745.1 Niallia sp. Sow4_A1
GAACACACAAAACAGAGAAGATTTAAGCAGGACCCAAATGCATATTTAAACAATATTGAAAGCAAGTGGAATCGGCACAACTAAATCATTGTGTTAGTTGTGCCGTGTAAGTTTTTTTTCTTATGTTTAGAGATGGGAGAATCTTTCATCATAAATCGACTGGGGACATTCCCTACAACATTAAGTCTCCTAATATTAAGAATCCAATTTAATATGAATTTTTTTCCTTATAGGTTCCTCATATCTATAATTGCAGAATGTTCATTTTCTTTTTTAAAGTGAAATGTGTGAAGAGTTTTTTCTGTAATAACACAACTTCGTTTTTTGCTAAATTCTCGTATCATTAAAACGGAAAAAAACTAATATCCTCACATTATAAATAATATTTATTTATTCTTCCATTTCTTTTATCTTTTCAATCCTTAACAATTTCGGCAATACTAATAAAGCTGTTTGTGCGAATCCCCCATAAATCAACGTTTCCAATAAATTCGTAATTTTGTTGACTTAACAATGTTTCTAAGCTTTCTTTCCGTTCCTCATAGGGCAATTTGTATTCATCGATTAAATGCGCTTCGTCACCTACTATTTCATAATAACTAAATAAAATGGAGTAACCCATCAAAACTATCTCCCCTTTTTCCCATCGTACAATGTATTCAATTAAATACATTAATTTATTTCTATACAAAACATAGATTTTCATATTTATGTTACTTAGTATAATGTTGTAAAGTAAACTGAATATAAACTTCTAAAAATTTATTTTCAGTTTACATTTTGCTTTTATAATTAGGATAACTTATAGCTATGGAGGCATTTGATGTTTAAAATATTAGTGGTGGAAGATGACAAAAATACAAGAAAATTAATGTGTGCTGTCTTAAAACAGTATGGGTATCAAACCTTTGATGCTCAAGATGGAATGGAAGCTCTTTGTATGATGGAAAAAGAACATGTTGATTTAGTAGTTCTTGATTTAATGATGCCGAAAATGGATGGCTATGAATTAACGCGACAGCTTAGACAATCATGGGAGACTCTCCCTATATTAATGGTTACTGCAAAACAAGAACCAAAAGATAAAAGGAAAGGGTTTCTTGTCGGTACCGATGATTATATGACTAAACCTGTGGATGAAGAAGAAATGGTGCTTCGTATTAAAGCTCTTTTACGGAGAGCTAAAATTGCTAATGAACATAAGCTTACAGTGGGTAAAACGGTACTTGATTATGATGCACTTACCGTATCCCGGGGTGATCTCGTTTTTACGTTGCCACCTAAAGAATTTTTCTTATTGTTCAAACTACTATCCTATCCAAATATGATTTTCACACGCATTCAGCTCATGGATGAGATTTGGGGGATGGAATCTGAAACAGATGATCGCACACTTAATGTTCATATAAACCGGTTAAGAGACCGGTTGCGAGATATTCCAGAATTTGAAATTGTGACTGTTCGCGGACTAGGCTATAAGGCAGTGAAAACAGGATGAGAGATTTCTTTACCAAACGATTAAGTCTTGCTATCACATTAGTTATGTTTGTCTTTAGTGTAATGGTTGCAACGGTATTGGTAGCTGCCATGATTACTTTTGCCTTACAGCATTTAGGAATTATCTCAAAGAATAGTCAGCTTCCTTTATTTCCCTTAGTCGCTTTTTTAGGCTTCTGTATATTACTTGGAACTTCCTTAACAGCCTTTCTCAGTAAAAAGGCATTAAACCCTATTCGAACCGTAATCGATGCTACACATAAAGTTGCTGATGGTGATTTTACGGTGCAAGTAAACATAAAAGGAATAGGAGAATTAGAAGAATTATCCCAAAGCTTCAATAAAATGACTCAAGAGCTTTCCGGAATTGAAACATTACGAAGTGATTTTGTAAATAATTTTTCACATGAATTCAAAACCCCTATTGTATCTTTACGTGGGTTCGCAAAATTACTAAAAGAAAATAATTTAACAGAAGAAGAGCGACAAGAATACCTAGATATTATCATAACCGAGTCGGAGCGGTTAGCGGCACTTTCTACAAATGTACTGGCACTTTCAAAGTATGAAAATCTTGAAATTATTACCGATAAAGCGCCATTTCGATTGGACGAGCAAATACGAAAAACAATCGTCTTAATGGAACCAAAATGGGCTGCCAAAGAAATTAATATTAACGTCGAACTAGATGAAGTGACCTATAGTGGCAATGAAGATTTAACGCAACAAATTTGGTTAAACCTTTTGGATAATGCTATTAAGTTTTCAAATGGTGGGGG
This sequence comes from Niallia sp. Sow4_A1, assembly GCF_052116745.1. Lineage (NCBI taxonomy): Bacteria > Bacillati > Bacillota > Bacilli > Caryophanales > Bacillaceae > Niallia > Niallia sp. Sow4_A1. The sequence continues at coordinate 2,277 of NZ_JBQKKM010000081.1, forward strand.
CTTGATACAAATAACCCTTACAAAGACAAAGGAAGAAATTTGTTTTATAATCCAAGATAATGGATCTGGTATGGATGAGCATACAAAAGCACATCTCTTCGATAAATTTTATCAAGGAGATACCTCTCATTCCAAATCAGGCAATGGGCTAGGATTAGCACTTGTAAAGCGAATTGTGCAACTATGTTATGGAGAGATTTATGTTGAGAGTGAAAAAGATTGTGGTAGCATCTTTATCGTTCGAATATAAGTACTTCCCTCTTTCCTTTTGCTTTTTCCATAGACAAGAGAGATATTTTAATAGTGAAAATTTATGTTTTTTATAAAAAAAGAAGGCTCTTTTCTAAAAGATTGTTTCTGTTGGATAGCAAAGGTGTTGGAAAATTTTCCAAGAATAATAGTATAATAATGCTTGGAGGGATAAATATGTTAAAAAAACTATTAGCAATAATTTCAGTACCTTTAGTTATTGTTCATTTAATCATTCTGTACTTTTGGATTGGTGATTGGGAAAAATTAGTTACGGAAATAGGATTAATTAGTTGGATTGGTTCAATTATTTTAGGCATAATTGTTTATTTCGCTTATCGTAAATTAAACCATTCTGAAAAAAGATTTTTAGTTACCAAAAGAATTGTATTTAGTTCAACTTTGACGACCATATTTTTGGGTGTTTTCGCCATTATAATTGAATTCATTACGAACTCAATGCCATAAAAGAAGTGTTTTACACACTACTTCTTATACTTTCTACGGTTGTATAGTTCACACGTTTGCAAGAACCCAATAGCAAATCTTTTACACGTTCCTGAAAAGGCATTTTCTTATTAAGTTCAAGGTAACGATGCCAGAATAGGTAATTATTAAGGTATTTAGTGGCTACACCTTGAAATCTATCCATCCATTTTTTTAAGCGTTTATGATACCCATTTACGTGTTGGATATGGTAAATTCCCTTGTTTTTATACTGTTTTTTACTGACATTGATTGCTTCGTGTTGCAACTTTTTCATCGTTGCAAATTTCTTGTAGTTTGTGGCTGTATCAGTGCATAACAAAGCAGAGGTGTCTATATGTTTACCTAGCACCAAGTCTAATTCGACAGCCGTTATACGCCCTGTTCCTGCTGTTTGAGAAAGGATTTGACCATTTCTATCGTGTGCAACTACTACACAAATTTGTTCTTTGGAAATTCCTCGCTTTTTAGCTACACCACCACGTTTACGAGGCTTTCTGTGATGGATATGCTTTTTCCCTTTATCGCTCTCTAAAAAGAAGGTTTCATCACTTTCTACAATTCCTTGAAGCGTATTGTGACCGAGCGAACGAATAGCATTAAGAATTTTATGTCTCCAATAAAAAGCAGTAGATGTGAATATCAAGTTCTTTGGCGATTTTAGGTAAACTTAACCTTTCAATCATCATTTTGTAATATTCGAGCCACTTATGAGGGTATTTCGTACCAGAAAGGGGGCTACCAGTCATATCATTGAATGACTTACCACAATCTTTACATAGATAGCGTTGACGAGAACGATATTTACCATTTCGTTTAACAGACATACTCCCACATTGAATACACGCTAATCCATTTGAAAAGCGTGTTTCACGAACTTCGCCAACCATTTTAGAAATGTCATTCTTTGGTTCTGGAAATAAATCTTGCTTAATTGCTTTAAACATTTCCAGTTGTTCATTCTTTGAAAGAGTATAAAAGTCTTTGTAAATATCGTGCCAAGCCATTGCGATTAGTAACACCCCTATTCAACCTTTTATTCTATTATATAGGATGCCCCTCTTAGCAACAATCTATACGAAAACAGCCAAAAAGAAACAGGCACCAATTGCTGTGGTACCTGTTTTTTCTCTCTTCAATATTATCCCCAAATTTCTTTTGCCACATCAACAATGTATTTCAATTTATTCCATTGCTCTTCTTCTGTCAATTTATTTCCATGATGAGTGGAAGCAAATCCACATTGTGGACTGATACAAATCTGCTCAAGAGAAACGTACTTAGAAGCTTCTTCTACACGTGCTTTGATAGCTTCCTTATCTTCTAATTCTCCACTTTTTGAAGTGAATACTCCTAAAACTACTTGCGCTCCACCATTTGGTACAAACTCAAGTGGTTTGAAACCACCAGAACGTTCATCATCATACTCTAAGAAGAAACCATCTACTTTTTCCTTGGCAAAGAAGCTAGGCGCAATTTTGTCATATGGACCTTCAAATGCCCAAGTAGATTGATAGTTTCCACGGCATAGATGTGTTGTAACGATTAAATCTTCTGGTTTTCCTTCTAGAACACCATTAACTACACGTAAAGCTAAATCGATTAATTCTTGTCTTTCTAACTCACTTTTTGCAAATGGTAATTCTGGAGCACAAAGTCCTGCAATATAAACATCGTCAAATTGTAAATAACGACACCCAGCTTCATAAAATGCTTGAACTGCATCACGATATGCTTGGATAACATCGTTTGCATAATCTGCAAGCTCCGGATAGATTTCTTCATTACGAATTCCTGCATTGAAAAATTGATTTGGACTTGGGATTGTCATTTTGGCAACGGCACGATCTCCCACAATCTCATAAAATTCCTTGAAATCTTTAAGATGAGGATGATCAGGATTAAAAGATACTTTTCCTGTAACTCGTACGTCATATGCTTCTGTTTCAACCCCATTAAATTTATAACCGTGGTCAGGTACATAACCTTCTACACCATTTAAATGCTCCATGAAATCAGTATGCCAGAAGCGACGACGAAACTCACCATCTGTAACTGCTTGAAGACCAACTTCTATTTGTTTATCGACAATTCGTTTGATTTCTTCTGTTTCTACTGCACGTAGTTCTTCTGCAGTAATAACTCCATCAGCAAACTTCTTTCTAGCATCATGAATTGATTGTGGACGAAGCAAACTGCCTACATGATCTGCTCTAAATGGTGCCTTAATAATCGTTTTTGTCATTTGAATCCTACCTCCGTAAATTTCTTCTCTCTTTTTTTTGTTTGGATTTTTCTAAAAAACAAATTATTATGTATAGAAAAATCTCCTTTGTGGATCATACATAACTAATTTCCACACCTTGCTTAGTTATAAATAAATGTAACATGAAAACAAGCATTCGGAAACACACAAAATTTTAATTCTTGTGATTATTTAAAACTTTTCTAGTAATTCTACACTATTTCGAAAAAGAATACTAGAAGAAACAAAAAATAGACGCAAGCTACTATTTTGTTATAATAGCTGACGTCTATTTTTTATCATTTTATGTTTTAATATTCAAATCATGATGCAAGGATTCAGATGGAATAGGATTAATCGGAACTTGTCCTTTCGGAACTGGTTCTTTTACATAAACGAAGTCACCTGTACCATCTTGTGCACTTCCTGTTGCCCATAAGCCCTCAGAAGAAGCATCTCCTTCTGATAGATTCCAAAATTCATATGCTTCTGGTTGCGATTCTTTTTCTGCTTCTGGTGGGAAAGTTGCTGGAACGACCACACCATTTTTCGCTTCTAGTTCCTCAATTGCAGCCATCCATTGATATTGGTGGTAGCGGTCACGGGCTAACATTTTTCTAAATGTTGCTTTAACTCCCTCATCTGTTGTCATATGGTACAATCTTGCCACCTGCAGACGGCCTTGGCTTTCTGCGTGAAGATTGGAACGCATATCTGCTAATAGGTTACCACTTGCTACAATATAAGATCCATTCCACGGTACCCCATTAGAGTTTGTAGGCATACCACCCAAACCACTTACTAGCAGATGCTGTGGATTAATTCCACCCATAATGGCTGCAACTGCTGGATCTTTTGCAGCCTCCGCTTGATCCTCAGGTGACGCTCCATCTAGAAGCTGACTTATAAGAGAGCAGAGCATTTCCACATGTCCAATTTCCTCTGTCCCGATATCCATTAGCATATCCTTATATTTTTCTTCTCCTCTACAGTTGAAACCTTGGAAAAGATATTGCATCATAACTGTCATTTCCCCGAATTGCCCTCCAAGTACCTCTTGGATTTGACGTGCTAACATTGGATCTGGATTGTCCACTTTCACTTCAAACTGTAATTCCTTTTGATGACGAAACATGATATCTCCTCCTTATGACTTTTCGTATTTACTGTTCGATTAAGATGTACCCCGGATTACATAAGAGTAAACTGCGGGAAATATTTCCAAGCAAAAAGTTCCAGGTGCTAAAATGCCACCTGGAACTTTTTTCTCTTATAATATACTAATATAGTAACTTCCTCCGTTTTTGCATCAAAAAGAAGTATTTTCATTTAAGTAAAACGCTTATATTTAAGAATAAAGAACCATTGCTAATCAGCTATATAATAACTGGATTATTTACTGCATTAGTATTGGTTGCGATTAGTCCTAGTGTACTCAATCCAGAGCCTGGTATCGCTATTTTAACTGGAACTGCTATATTCCCTTTAACAAATTCGGCCATCATTTCGATTCCAGCTGGTTTCTTAGGAGCATTTATTGGAACATCACTATCCAATAAACGGGATGAGAAGAAATACGCAGAAGTTATTGTTAAAGCTAATACGGGGATGAAGTGAAAATATAGCGCTGACATTCCATAACTTATTGTACAGGAAAGTCAGTCCATTGCTTTCCCGGGAAATAAAATGACAAAAACCGTCAATAATCGATTATATCCTATTTTTTCCGCAAACTCCTCTAACGTAGTTGATTACTTATTATATTTTTGAAGGCAATAACGTTTTCCCACGTCCAACATCAAAGTAACTCAAATATAGAATAAGATGGGAAAAGTAGAAATAGTAAGAAGATAAATTTATTTTTTCATACAGAATAATCTCCCTTTTTTTCCTTGACCTTAAATGAAGTTGCCTCATAAATTCGAGACAACTTCTTCTACAATAAAGCAATTAATGCATATTATTATTCATTTGCTGTTGCATCGGCATACCTTGAGCAGGAGCAAATCCGTTTAAGATTTGCTGCATATCTTGTGCTGCTAATTGTGGCACTTGATAATAATGATGCTTGTTTTGATATAAGGAAACTTCATAAGCCATTTCAAGACAGTTTGGTATAGACGCGGCAATAACACGGCGTACTACTGGATTGGTTGTCTCTGAGGCTGCCATCGTTTTCATAGAGGCAGTTCCCTTAAGTGCATTTAGCATTGCTGCTGCCACATGTTGATCACTTATTTCCGTAACATTTTGAATTGGTTTAGATGGTGGCATTTGCGTCATACCAAAGATGAAATCATTATTTTCTTTCATCATATATGGCTCAGTTCTCTTAGCAGGAGGTTGTCCTGTTTGAAAACACTGTAATGTTAAATTATATTCTTCTTGGATAAATTGAGATTGTCTGTTATGGATATCACGTAATTCAGGATCCTGAATATGCCCCCCTAACAGTTTATATAAATTTAATGTATTTATTGCACCAGCCAAAACTTCATGTACATCGAACATTTCATGCCCACCATGATTCATTGCTTGGGGAACTTGTCCTGTTTGTATATTTTGGTGTACTTGCTGTCCATTTTCTAACATATAACGTCCTCCTTTTCTAATATAATAAACAACAGGATTAGTATGATAAAACCACATTAAACTATTCGTTTAAAAATAAAACATAATATGGCAATACATATGGTTTGGTTTCTAAAAACTTGAATTATTTTCTTATTTTAATCCATCCTAACAATTAGGAGGAGGTGTTATAATGCCAAGAGATCAAGTACATGTTAACGTGGATCCTAATATGGATGGGCCAAGAGAGGGAGTAATTGCTGATGCTGATGGAGACCAATTAGGTATAAGTAGAGACACTGGCGCAGAAACAACTGCCTTTCATGTGAAGCAATTAAAAAAAGACCCTGAATTGGCAAAATTTAACCAAACATTTAAACAATAATTTATAGAAAAAGAATTTGTAAAACTTAGGAATCATATGGAGGTAGAAATGAGTAGCTATTTAGATAAAGTGGTCACAAAAGTAAGAGATACTTTCGCTCATGCAACTGATTCAGTTCGCAAAAGTTTCCTCAACCTAACTGGAGAAGCTTCTGTCTCCATTAATCAGCTTGCAGCTTTTATAAAAGATCATAAGGAAACAAAAACAGAATGCAAATATTTATTGGGGAATTATTATTATTTTAGCCATTTGCAGGAAAATGGCATTCATTACTATTTAGAGACAAATGGCAATTATATTTTACAGTTAGATGCTAGCACAAAGGATCAGATTCTTATTGCCTATCGTTCTTACAAGGACAAGTTGTCTTTAAATTCCCCCATTAAATTCCCCAAAATATATTAAAAATAACAAAAAAACAGGATAGCATGAATTGATCTCGCTTCCTGTTTTTTAATATAGCTTAGACTATTTTCCCTTCCCAGCTCTGCATCCCACCAACCATATTTACTACATGAAAACCATTTTCCGATAATAATTGGGCTGCCTGACTACTTCTTCCACCAGCTTGACAAACGATATAATATTCTATTTGCTTATCTAATTCATGCATACGAAATTCAAGTAAGCGTAAAGAGATATTCATTGCGCCAGGAATTTTTCCTGTAGCCACTTCAGCTGGTTCACGAACATCAATAATGGATACGTTCTCCCCGCTGGATAGTTTACGATTTAATTCCTTTGGTGTTATTTCCTTCATACTATTATTCCTCCCAAAAATATTTTTAGCTACTTTAGATAAATAAATTCACATGCCCATCCTCTGCTTCTGCTAAATAGGCAGCTACACCAGCATACTCTATTCCGTCTAACAACTCTTCTTCTTTTAATCCAAGTAAGTCCATTGTCATAGTACAAGCAACAAGGTTTACATTCTGCTCTTGTGCCAATGCAATTAATTGGGGGAGTGTCATCGCATGATGTTTATCAATAATATGCTTAATCATTTTCTGGCCAAATCCTGCATAATTCATTTTGGATAAACCCATTCTCTCCGCCCCCCTTGGCATCATTTTGCTAAAAAGCTTTTCTAAAAATCCTTTATTTATTTGGACCTTTTCTTCCTTTCGAAGTGCATTTAGTCCCCAAAAGGTATGAAATATCGTTACTTCATGATTATAAGCAGCTGCACCATTCGCAATAATATATGCGGCCATTGCTTTATCATAATCTCCGCTAAATAGTACAATCGTTGTTTTCTTTGTCATTGTCCCACTCCTAGTCATTTACCTTTACCCCTATAGGTATTATACATACTAAAAATAATAAGCTCTATTATTCTAGAGCCTATCCCTTTTTATCATCTACTCTTTACTAACAGGTTAACAGCTTCTTTAATAACCTCATCCATTCTTTCGCCGTTTTTTTCTGCTTCTACTACACAATCTACTAAGTTAGTGCTAACAATTACTCCCATTGTTCGATCTACTGCTGAACGAACTGCTGATAGCTGTGTTATTACTTCCTTACAATCCTTATTATCTTCCATCATTTTCAGAATCCCTCTTAGTTGACCTTCCATTCGTTTCACTCTATTTTTTAATTGATCATTATATTCCAAAGAAAATGCTCCTTCCACTCAATAAGTATTTTTTAATCAACCATTATTAATCATTTCATTATACTTGATTAAATAATACTATATATAGTTTGTCAACGAACAAGCCAGCTAATGAAAAGGAGATTTCCTTACCATTCATCTATTTTTTCTTAATCCAAAATTTGATAATAGAACCTTCTTGTTCTGTTTTTAAAATTTGATGTCCGACTTTTTTTGTCCATGCCGGCAAATCAGTTAAAATTCCTTTGTCTGTTGCCAATAATTCTAATACTTGATTACTCTGTAACTCATCTATCCCTTTTTTTAACTTAACAATTGGCATCGGACAAGTTAAACCTGCAACGTCTAATATAGAATCAATTTGAATAGACGCTTCTGCTTTACTTCCTTCTTCTTTACGTTCTTCTTTTTGCGAACTACTTTCTTTTGTGATTTCTACTGTATCTGTCAAATTAGTAACAGCAGAATACGTTTTCCAGCCACCATCTACATTTTTTACGTCAAATCCATTATTTTTTAATATTCTACTAGCTAAATAACCTCTTAGTATGAGTAAAATGTTTGTGGGAGAATAAATATCCTTTTTGTCTAGTTGGGGGACGCGTCCTCCAACTAGACAAAAAGGCCACCAAGCGAGAGCGCGGTAGCTGGAAAAAATTAAGCATTAAAAAAGAGAGCTTCCTTTTGTAAAGTAGAATTTGGCGAAAACTACGAAAAGGAGAGGCTCTCATGAATCAATGTAACACAAAAATGCCATCATTAAAAGAATTGGAAAAAACTTTATTTCGAACACTCCAAATGACGTTTCAAGAAATCCTTGTTCAAACGTTAGAAAATTGGGATCAAGAGATTGCCCAGCAACGAGACAAAAGAAGATTTGCTTTACGAGATAAACGAGAAATACGAGTAGATACAGCGTTTGGAGCAGTGGCGTTGAAGCGTAATTATTATTTCGATCGTGTAACCAAAAAATATATTTGTCTGTTAGATCACTACTTACAGTTTCAAGGGAATAAAGGGTTTAGTCCACTATTAGAAGAATGGGGGCTAGAATTAGCGACAAATGGCTCTTCCTATCGAAAGGCGGTGGAAACATTCGAACAATTTTTAGGTTATTCGGCGATGAGCCACGAAGCATTACGGCAACATCTTCTTCATACAAGCGTCCTTCCCGCTAAGGAAAAACGCCCTTTTCAAAAGGTATTGTTTGTCGAAGTAGATGGATTATATGTGAAGAGTCAAGAAAAGAAAAAGCGTGGATGGGAGTTGAAATTCGCCGCTGTACATGAGGGATGGAAAGAAAACGGAAAGCGAGTCAGACTCCGAAATAAAAGGCATTTTCTCTACGAAGGAAAAGAACCCTTTTGGGAAGCTTTTGAAACATTCTTACAGAATCATTATGCGTATGATCCTACCCAAACCTTGCTTATTATTAATGGCGATGGAGCAGGCTGGATAACGGCATGTCGAGAGTATTTTCGGGAACGAGCCTTTTTCACCATGGATCGTTTTCATGTCGCTCGTTCGATGAAGCAGCTTATGAAAAACCATCCTCGATATCGCTACATGAAAAAAGCGTTAAGAAATTATCAGGTTGATTCCTTATTTTTAGAGTTGAATAGTGCAGTAGGAACAATGGATACACCAGAAGAAGAAGAAAAACTAGCGCATTTCCTCGCCTTTTTAACGCATCATCAGGAAACCATAAAAGATTATCGTAGTTGGTTACAAGAGAAAGGCGTGGACACGGCAGCATATCGACCAATGGGAAGTGCAGAAGCAATGATGAATCAATTAGCCAAACGATTAAAAAATGGAAGAGCATGGAGCAAAAAAGGGGTC
>NZ_JBQKKM010000082.1:0-10693 GCF_052116745.1 Niallia sp. Sow4_A1
ATTGTTCTCCCGCTCTTTTTTCCTCTCTCTTCCTTCCGCTCTGGATACCAACTATAAAGCAGTAAGTACCTACTTTTTAGCGTAGGGAAAAAGAAAGTAACAGGGACATATCAAAATAGAGTTTTTTTCTAGAAAATCTGCATTTATTTTGTTAAAAATTAAAAACCTTGGCACAGTAACAATTGCACTGTACCAAGGTTTAATTTTCCTATCACAAAGAATTTCAAATCACTCCACCGTAACACTCTTTGCCAAGTTACGTGGTTTATCTACGTCACAGCCTCTATGAAGTGCTGCATAGTAAGCAATTAATTGTAATGGTACTACAGAGATAAGGGGTGTTAACAGGTCGTGCACAGCTGGTACAATGTAGCGATCGCCATCCATTTCTAAGCCTTTCATAGAAATGATGCAAGGATTTGCTCCACGAGCCACTACCTCTTTTACATTACCGCGTATGCTTAAGTTAACACTTTCTTGTGTTGCTAATGCGATAATAGGAGTTCCATCTTCAATTAAAGCGATTGTTCCATGCTTTAATTCTCCACCTGCGAAACCTTCTGCTTGGATGTAAGAGATTTCTTTTAATTTTAGAGCACCTTCTAAACCAACATAGTAATCAATTCCACGTCCGATAAAGAATGCATTTCTTGAGGTTTCAAGATATTCCTTAGCGATTGCCTCAAGCTCTTCCTTATCTTCAAAAATAACTTCCATTGCATTTGCAATAATGCCTAGTTCATGAATAAGGTCAAGATCCACGTCATAGCCTTTGCTTTTCGCCATTACTTCTGCAAGGATAGATAATACAGCCATTTGCGAAGTATAGGCTTTTGTAGAAGCAACAGCAATTTCAGGACCAGCATATAATAATAAGGTGTGGTCAGCTTCACGAGACAGTGTGGAGCCTGGTACATTTGTGATTGTTAGAGTTGGATAACCCATTTCCTTCACTTGTACTAATACTGCTCTGCTGTCTGCTGTTTCTCCACTTTGTGTAATGAAAATGAACAATGGTTTTTCCGAAAGCAATGGCATATTATAGCTAAATTCACTTGCAACATGAACCTCAACTGGAATTTTTGCTAATTTCTCAATAAATTGCTTTCCAAGAAGACCGGCATGATAAGATGTACCAGCAGCAACAATATATAGACGATCTGCAGCATTTACTGCTTCAACAATTGCTGGATCAATCGTTAGCTTACCATCCTTATCTTGATATTCCTGAATGATTTTGCGAATAGCTACTGGCTGTTCGTCAATTTCTTTTAACATATAGTGAGGGTATGTTCCCTTTTCGATATCACTAGCATCTAATTCTGCTGTATATGCTTCCCGGGAAATAATTTCTCCCTCTAAAGTCTCAATTGTTACACTGTCTTTTGTCACGATAACAATTTCTTTATCCACTAATTCCACATATTGATCTGTTACTTGTAGCATAGCCATTGCATCACTTGCAATGACATTGAAGCTTTCACCTAAACCGATCAATAGCGGGCTTTTATTTTTTGCTACATATATCACGTCTTTGTTTTGCTCATCTAATAAAGCAAAAGCATAAGACCCTTTTAATAATTTTAATGTTTGAACAAATGCTGCCTTTACATCGCTTCCTGCTTCTACAAAATGTTCAATGAGTTGAACTACTACTTCTGTATCTGTATCACTTTTTAAAGTACTATCAGCAAGATATTCTTTCTTTAATAAGTCGTAGTTCTCAATTACTCCGTTATGAACAATAGTGAAACGCTCTGATGCACTCTTATGTGGGTGAGCATTTAATCTGCTTGGTACACCATGTGTTGCCCAGCGTGTATGACCAATTCCTGCTGGTGCGAATACTTCTTCATCCACAATATTACGAAGGTCCGCAATTCGTCCTTTTTCTTTAAATACTTGAACTCCTTCTCCATTGCTTAATGCAATACCAGCTGAGTCATAGCCTCTATATTCAAGTTTTTCTAAACCTTTTAATAAAATCTCTTTCGCATCCTGGTTTCCAATATAACCAACAATTCCGCACATACTTCTTTTCCTCCGTTCTAAGGGAGCAAGAAGTCACTATTTAAGGGAACAAACTTGCTCCCTTACCTCTGATTATTTTTTTATAAGTCTTATCACTATCCATTGTTACTTTCCCATCCATGCTTCTATTCCCTTCGGATAAGTATATATAAACGGAACAATGTAAACGATACTACTTAAAAGTAATGCTCTTGTTGTTAGCATGCCCTACTCTTTGTGCATTAAGTTGCCTTAATGTTTTAAAGTAGTACTTACGATTGGCTAACACAACCGGGAGGCATCCGCCGAAAAATCGATAAACCTCCTCCTCGTCAACTAGTTTCGTGTCGTCCATCACTAGTCCAGGCGCTTCACTTCCTATTTTCACTCCTATCCTCCTTGTTCATAGTTTCGCTTTTTCAAAAAGCAATTTAATCATACCCTACCTAGAATCTTTCCGTCAAATACATTCCTATGACAAAATCGTAAATTTTTATTTCACTAAGTGAAGTAGGATACATTTCCGACACGAAAGTGGAAAAATAATAGGGTGAATAACATTCCTTCTGAAATGTCCTTCACCCTAATAATGTATTCTACCGTGCTAAATTCGTTCCTAATTGCATAGATATTAGTATAAGCTCCTTGTTATTATACGCTTATTCTTCTGGCAAACCCATTTCTTCTTTAACTACTTCAGAAATGACATTCACATAAGCCTCACACAATTCTTCTGTTGGAGCTTCAGCCATAACACGAACAAGTGGCTCTGTTCCAGAAGGACGAACTAATATTCTACCATTTCCATTCATATCTTTTTCCACTTTAGCAATAACTTCTTTTACTTTTTCATTATCTGTGACATGGAATTTATCCGTGACTCTAATATTCACTAATTTTTGCGGGAATTTTTTCATTTCTCCTGCAAGTTCGGATAATTTTTTCTTTGTAACTTTCATGATGTTAACCAATTGCAATCCAGTTAAAAGACCATCACCTGTTGTGTTGAAGTCAAGAAAAATGATATGTCCTGACTGTTCTCCACCAAGATTATAGCCGTTACTACGCATTTCCTCCACTACATAACGATCACCAACAGCAGTTGGAATGCTTGTGATTTGATGTTGTTCTAACGCCTTATAGAAGCCTAGATTGCTCATTACGGTAGATACTACTGTATTATTTTTTAGTCTTCCTGTCTCTTTTAAATATTTTGCACAAATATACATAATTTGATCGCCATCTACTATATCTCCATTTTCATCTATAGCTATCAAACGATCTCCATCACCATCAAAGGCTAATCCGACATCTGCTTCTTTTTCCAAAACAAATTTAGCTAGTGCCTCTGGATGTGTAGAACCTACTCCATCGTTAATGTTTAAGCCATTTGGTGACGCACCCATTGTAGAAATATCAGCATCTAAATCTGCAAATAAATGCATTGCTAAGGATGATGTTGCTCCATGTGCACAATCTAGGGCAATATGAATGCCTGCAAATTCTTCATCCACTGTCTGTTTTAAAAATTGTAGATACTTCTGACCACCTTCGAAATAATCATCCACCTGACCAAGGTCAGCACCAGTTGGTCTAGGCAATGTATCTTCTTCTTTATCGATTAGTGCTTCAATTTCTAACTCCTGCTCATCTGAGAGCTTAAAGCCATCAGGACCGAAAAATTTAATTCCATTATCTGCGACCGGGTTATGCGATGCAGAAATCATTACTCCAGCTTGTGCTCCTAAAGCTTTTGTCAAATAGGAAACACCTGGTGTAGAAATAACACCTAAGCGCATTACCTCTGCACCGATGGAAAGTAATCCTGCTACAAGCGCACCTTCCAGCATGTGTCCGGAAATACGAGTATCTCGTCCGATTAATACCTTTGGTCTATCATGGTCTTTTGTTAGGACGAAACCACCATATCTTCCTAGCTTAAACGCTATTTCTGGTGTCAGTTCACTATTTGCCACACCTCGTACTCCGTCCGTACCGAAATATTTACCCATTTCTATATCGCTCCTTCTAACTAGTAATAGATCACGTTTTCTGTTAAGCTTCTTTATTCGTAATGGACACACTTGCTGTATCAATAGCAAGTTCCCAATCTATATCTTCAGGCCCATCTACTGTAATAGGTACTTCGTGCTTGCCATCATCCATCCCTGTTAAATCTAAATAGAGATTAAAATCAGAGGCACTTAAATCCCTGATTCTGTTTTCCTCTCCAGAAATGCGAAGACTTGTACTACTACTTTTTGGATTCTCAATGGTTGCTTCCAGATTACTATTCAGTCCTTGAACAGTAATTGGTACACTACTTACCGTTTTGGTTTCTATCTTGTCAGCAGCTGCGGCTTCCTCTGAATCCTGATTCTCTTGCTCCTCCTCGTCCGCATCCTGCTGCTCTTCCGTAACGGTTACTTTCACCGTTACCTTAACAAGCTCAGGATCGACAGCTGTTACACCGTTGGATATGATAACTGGCAATGTTAATTCCTCATCTTTTTCAATTTCACTTAGATCAACCTCAACTCTTGTGCTTTCCACTTCTTTCAAAATATCTTCTGGTGCACTTATGGTTGCTTCCTTTTTATCTAATGTAATGGAATCAATCGTTATATTTTCAGGCGGCGTGCCTTGCTCCACAATATTGATAGGTACTGTTTTACTTGTTCTTTTAACAGGAATATTCACTTGCACTGTTTCTGGTTCCACTTGCACATTTAATTTATTCAGACTACTATCCAACACAGAAACCTTCGCTTGCTGACTAACCGACTCATTTATGTTTCCATCAAGATTTACATTTGCTTTGACATAAGCAATTTTCTCTATATCATCTTTTGCTCCTGTAACCTTAATTGTTTTTGGTTCAACTATTGCTGTTTCAGCTGTATAGCCATCCTCAATAGAGCTACTACTATATTCAGCTTCCACGGTGAATTCTTCTGTTACCTTTTCCTTCAGCGTAACTTTAATTGTTTCTGGATCAATTGTAGCTTTAATTTTTTCGGATAAATCTTTTATTTGCAGTGGAACAGTTTTACTACCTAGTTCTGCATTTGCTAAATTAACATATACTTCAAAGTCCTTTTTGAGTTTTGCCTGTTGTATATGAACAGTTGGTCCCTTCAACGTTACCGTAACCGTTTTTGGTATACCTGTTACAACAACATTTTCAGTATCGTAATACGCCGTTACCGGAATATCCTCTAAAATAGCTGTTTCCGAATCACTAGGAACGTTAACATCTGTTGAACTTTCGTTGGGATCATATACATAGGAAAAAAGTAAGAGGGCAAAAGCCAACGACAATACTTTAGTAAACCAATTTTTACCTATCACATGATTAAACAGTTTATTCATTTTTCTTCCCCTTCCAGCTCCACTTACTTGTAGTGGTTTGTTTAGTAGAAGGTGTTATCAAGGCACTAGATAACATATCTCTGAAAGCATCTAGTTTTAATTCTCTGTGCAAATCGCCGTTTTTCGTTATAGAGATAGAACCCGTTTCTTCTGAAACCACAACGGTCAAACTATCCGTGACTTCACTAATACCTAAGGCAGCTCTATGTCTAGTTCCAAGCTCTTTTGAAATAAAAGGACTTTCCGATAGAGGAAGGTAACATGCGGCTGCGGCGATATTCGTTTTTTGTATAATGACAGCTCCATCATGAAGTGGAGTATTCGGAATAAAGATATTGATCAATAGCTCTGATGATATCTTTGAGTCAAGAGCAATTCCTGTTTCTATGTAATCACTCATTCCTGTTTCTCTTTCAATCGTAATTAATGCTCCTATACGTCGTTTAGCCATATAGTCTACTGCCTTTACAATGGACTCTACCAATTGCTGTTGTAGCTCATGTTCTTGAACCACAGACCTCGAGAAGAATTTCCCTCTCCCCAGTTGCTCTAGAGCTCTTCTTAATTCTCCCTGGAAGATAATAATAAGTGCTAATGCACCCCACTGTATTACCTGCTGCATCATCCAGCCTAATGTTTGTAATTGGAAATAGTCACTTAACATCTTTATGATTAGAATAACAAATATCCCATTCAACAACTGGACAGCTTTTGTCCCGCGTATGATGGTGAAAATTTTATAAATGACATACCAAACAAGGATAATGTCTACTGTATTCGCTAAATATTTTAAAAAAGGGAAATCTACAAACGACATTTTCCTTCCTCCAAAGTATATATTTCAAAAGTTGCTACCTTAAATAGTTTATTATGGCCCTCCATATTGATAATATAGCGGGATGAAAAACCTACAATTATCATATTATAACACAATTCAAATTAATACAAAGAAAAGCACAACCAACTGGCAAGAAACAGTCATTGTCCACTAATTAGTATATGTGTCTCCATTGTAATTAGCCCTCTTTTTACCAGAAAGATAAACGGACTTCTTATTTAAAAGTAGTATGTTTATTTGGAGATATAGTAATTCAGAAGCAGTTATATTTATCCCTTTACATAATAAAAAGAACCCTGCAATCATCAAATTGCAGGGAGGCTATTTTCTTCTTTATTGTCTTTCGTAAATAATTCCGTAAAGTCGGTCACGGTTTTCCTTATATGGTACCAAAGCCACTCGAATACTTCATTCACTTCTTTTATTTCTCCAGTCACTTGGTTGGCAGAAGCCATATATTTTTTCCCATTAATGACTGTTACATTTCCTTCAACTTGTCCTTCTATTTTAATATCGCCATTTCGAACAATAATATCACCTTTTACTGTTTCTCCCTCTGGAACAATAGCTGTATTATTTTCTACTAGTATATTGGGTTGTTTCGAAACAGAAAATTGATGATCCTCATTCCATGCTGACATTAAACTAGACACCATTAAAATTAAAAATAATGAGGCTGCAGCAAGCATAGGATGGTGCCTTAGCCAACGCTTCACTCTTACTTGTTTTGGCTCTTCTGGCAACCTATCAAGTATATTCTCCGTGAAGTTCATTGGTGCCTGGATATGTGAAGTGCTTTGGACCAATGCGATCGTTTTCTTCAGTTCATGAAAATGTGCTGCACATTCTTCACACTGGTCTAAATGTTCCTTTAATTCTTTCAAATGCACTTCTTCTATTTCTTCATCAAGATATTGATGCATATAGGAAATAATCTTTGTTGAACATGTCATATTAATTTCACCTTCTTTATCAGACATACCGTAATTGTTTTCTCAACGCTTCTCTTCCCCTGTGAATGCGTGTTTTAACTGTTCCTAAAGGAAGCTCCAGAATCTCACTTATCTCGTTTAAAGAAAGTTCTTCGATATATTTTAAAACGATAACTGCCCGATACTTTTCAGGAAGCTTTGAAATTTCCTGTTGTATCATTGCTTGTAGTTCCATGCCTTCCACATCTTCCTCAGGCAATCTGCCATCTGACGGAATTTGCGAATACATATTAAGGCCGTCTGTACCCGGAACTTCCGCATCAAGATAATAATCTGGCTTTCTTTTTCTTATACGGTCAATACATAGGTTTGTTGCAATCCGATATAGCCATGTCGAAAACTTATATTCCATATTATATCGATGGATATTAACATATGCACGAATAAAAGCTTCCTGTGCTATATCCTCCGCTTCATGCCTATTTCCTAGCATCCGATAACTAATTTGAAACACTTTATCTTTATATAGCTCGATTATGTCACCAAATGCATTTTTATCCCCTTTTAAAACTTGTTGAATCCTTTTTTTTACGATTGCTTCCATCTATTTACCTCCGCTCTAGTGCGGCTAATCGATTTACGAATCGACAGCAGGAAAGGTTTCATTTTTTCTTAAAAAATTTTTTATTATGTATTAAAAAAATAAACTGTTTTCGTTCATTATGTTTCTATAGGTGAACTGCTTAAAATAACTTTCATTTCCATTACCTAGCATTTGACCTCTTATGACCTCCTAAGCTTAGCTCTCATGTTTCCCTCTTTCTCCCTTACATTTGCGTGAGTCAGCATGTAATCGAGCGCTCCATATTACTTTTATATATATTAAATAATTTATCTGTAGAACAAAGAACAAAAAAAATATACCACTTTTTAAGAAGTGAAAATTCTCCCTATAATGCACATCTATCTTTTTTAGGATACTCATTCTTATTTTAACAAATAATGCCACATAATGTTTAAAATTTTTAGAATTGGTTATAAAAAAGAGTAATAATATGCTAAAATCAAGACAAGCATTATTGGATTAATGGAGCTTATATTTAATGGAGAAATAATCAAAAAACATATAGAGGGTGAAACAATTGAGTGATAGAAAACTATTAAAAGACATTGAAGAACATCGAGAAATGATGATCTATTTGGCAAACACCACTTCTTTTTCACACCCAACAGTTGTTGACATAAGCACAAAATTAGATTTGCTATTAAATAAATATGAAAAATTAAGTAGTGAATTAACTATTAAATAATAATCAGGTAACTTTATTCCATTTAATCCACTTATGATATGAAAAATAGTGTACTTCCATTCCTACTTTTTTAGGATTTTGGAATAAAGTTACCTCTATAAACTTTATAGTAATTTTTCCCCAAATAAAGACCCCATCAATGCTACTGCTAACGCCGCCGTTTTATTTCTTTCATCTAATATAGGATTGACCTCTACGAATTCAGCAGAAGTAATTAGCCCTGATTCAGCTAGCATTTCCATAGCTAAATGACTTTCCCTATAACTTATTCCTCCTGGTACTGGTGTTCCGACACCTGGCGCATCATTAGGATCTAAGCCATCTAGGTCAAGGGATAGATGGACCCCATCTGTTTTGTCCTTTAAATAACGAACTGTTTCTTCCATTACTTTCGTCATCCCCATCCGGTCTATCTCATGCATCGTAAACACTTTAATTCCCAACTCTTTTATTAACCTGCGCTCACCTTCATCTAAAGATCTTGCACCAATAATCACTACATGCTCTGGTTTAATTTTAGGTGAAATTCCTAGTAAATTGGTTAAACGTTCATGACCATATCCCAAACTAGCAGCAAGTGGCATCCCATGAATATTCCCAGATGGGGAAGTTTCTGCTGTATTTAAATCTCCATGTGCATCATACCAAATGACGCCTAAATTCTTATAATGCTTAGCTAAACCAGCTAATGTGCCGATTGCGATACTATGATCTCCACCTAACACAAGTGGAAAAGACTTTGATTGAATAATTTTATCTACCATTTCTGCAAGCATTTGATTTTTTTCTGCTATTAAATGAAGATTTTTAAGATTACTTTGTTTATCTATTATTGTTTCTGGTCTTCCTACTGCAATATCTCCCCAATCTTCTATAGTAGAAAATAGCTTTGATAATCTTTCAAATATTCCCGCATAACGAATAGCACTAGGTCCCATATCTACGCCTCTACGCATTTGTCCAAGATCCATCGGCATACCAATAATAGTCAGCTTTCTCATGAAAATCCTCCCCAACCGCTTATCTATTTTCCCTATATTGTACCTTTTTCCAAATCGATGACTCAACTCAACATTTCTATGCATATATATGCGAATATTCAAAAAACAAAAACACGATTAAAGAATCTTATCTTCTAAGATAGGTAGACGCACAGTGAGATCATTGGCAACCCATGTTAATGTATCTTTTCAAGCCATCATTCAAATAAAATGTATACCAGCAATATAAATCATTTTATACGCATTTAAAAAGAGCCATTTTCATTTTAAATACTTTATTATATTGTGAATAGAAAGACAAAAAACCAAACACTTATGTGTTTGGTTTAATTTAAAAATGAGCCATGGAGGATTCGAACCTCCGACCCTCTGATTAAAAGTCAGATGCTCTACCAACTGAGCTAATGGCTCGTGGCTGGGCTAGCTGGATTCGAACCAACGAGTGACGGAGTCAAAGTCCGTTGCCTTACCGCTTGGCTATAGCCCAAAAATATAAAAAGGACATATATTTTAATATTGTCCAATGATAAATGGTGGAGGGGGACGGATTCGAACCGCCGAACCCGAAGGAGCGGATTTACAGTCCGCCGCGTTTAGCCACTTCGCTACCCCTCCGATATTCAAACTAATGACAATTTAAAAACAGTGGTGCCGGCTAGAGGACTTGAACCCCCAACCTACTGATTACAAGTCAGTTGCTCTACCAATTGAGCTAAACCGGCACAAATTTATAAACTTTTTAAAAACAATGGTGGAGGATGACGGGATCGAACCGCCGACCCTCTGCTTGTAAGGCAGATGCTCTCCCAGCTGAGCTAATCCTCCATAATGGTGACCCATACGGGATTCGAACCCGTGTTACCGCCGTGAAAGGGCGGTGTCTTAACCGCTTGACCAATGGGCCATATTTTCTTTTTTCGTAAGCTTCCAACCGGGCTCGAACCGGTGACCTCTTCCTTACCATGGAAGTGCTCTACCTGCTGAGCTATGGAAGCACTTTGGCTAACATATAAATTGAAATAATGGCTCCGCAGGTAGGACTCGAACCTACGACCGTTCGGTTAACAGCCGAATGCTCTACCACTGAGCTACTGCGGAATAATATGGTATGCCTGGCGGCGTCCTACTCTCACAGGGGGAGAACCCCCAACTACCATCGGCGCTTTAGAAGCTTAACTTCCGTGTTCGGTATGGGAACGGGTGTGACCTTCTCGCTATCGCCACCAGACT
>NZ_JBQKKM010000083.1:0-10458 GCF_052116745.1 Niallia sp. Sow4_A1
ACGAATAAGAAAATCAAAAAAATAATTCAAAGTCAACTTGAACAGTGGATCGCTGGCCTTCCTAATTATATCAAGGCTTATTTGCCGATATCACTCTGCGAAAGTTGAGTTCCAATGTAAAGGTAGATAGGGATAATGTGTTCTCCATTCCAAAAGAGGAAACGGAATCTCAAGCATATATCGCGGCGAGTGATTTAGTCATCTCAAAAGCAGGATGGGGTACGGTAAGCGAGGCAGTTGTCTATAATGTGCCGCTACTGATTTTGAATAGAGAAGGAATGAAGGAAGACCAAAATACGATTAACTATATTCGTAAGCATGGACTAGGCAAAACAATAGATTGGGAAGAAATGCTAAAATATCAGTATCATGGAGAGAAGCAAGAAAAAAAGGAGAATGGATTTAGAAATGACGCCGAGGCGATAGTGGAGGAGTTACGGAAACAGTGCTGTTTCTCTACAGACAACTAATATGGAGAGGTGAAAAAAATGAAATGGCATGTAAAGAATTTTAATGAGTTAACGAACATGGAATTATATACGCTTTTGAAAGAAAGAACGGCTGTTTTTGTGGTAGAACAAAATTGTCCATATTTAGAGGTGGATGGGAAGGATACTGAATCGTATCATTTATTTGCTGAAAAAGAGGGAGAGGTTGTTGCTTATTTGAGAATTTTACCTCCAGGGGTTTCTTATCCAGAGGCTTCGCTAGGAAGAATTTTAGTGAAGAAAGAATGGAGAGGTCAAGGCTTGGCGGAAGAGCTTGTGAGTCGCGGGATTGATTACCTTAAAAAGGAATTAAATGAGGAGGTAATAAAAATACAGGCTCAGAACTATTTGCGAACGTTTTACCAGTCCTTTGGTTTTCAATCGATCTCAAAAGTATATTTAGAAGACAATATTCCCCATATTGATATGCTGTTAAAGGGAGATAGGTTGGAAACGAAATAATACATAAGGTGTTTTCCTAATTGCATAGAATGGCTAATCTCTGTATAAAAAGAACCATTACTGCCTACCCTTTAATAATGCAAGGAGTGGTGAGAATGTTCTATATGGAGATTGTTGTAGCAATTCTTTTAACGATGGCTTTTATAAAGTATTTTTGGACCAAAAAGGAAGATCAATATCAGACTTCGCTTTTGGCAAGTCATATCGAATCGAGTAATGAATTGAAAAAGACGTTGGCAATGGGGCTTTATTTGCGATTTCGAAAAGAAACTGAGGAAAATTCTCCAAATTATTCTGAGATTTACATAAAACAAGACCCGATTCAATTTGAAAAGTTTGCTGCTGAAATTGTGGAGCAAACAAGAGGTGGATCGACCTGGGTAACTCCCTCAACAGGTGATTTTGGAGTTGATTTCGAACATGAAACAGAAAAAGGACTGTTTCTTGGACAAGTCAAATGTCATCAAGGAGATTTACCTTTTGATCCAATTGCACTTATTCATTCGAATATAGTAAAAAGAGGAGCTGCAGGAGGGTATGTTATTACAACAGGCGGCTTTACACCTGCAGCTTACGAATATGCCAAAGGTTTAAACGTCGAACTAATCGACGGTGTCAAGCTTGTGGAAAGCTGGTTAAGTAGTTTAAGCAAAGAGGAAAAAGAAATGAAGGAGATATTGCTCGTTTAAGGAAGTAGAGGGACGGTTCTTCTGAGGTTATGTTCTCAGAAGAACCCGTCCCCTGCTTCCTTTTTTATGTATTGGAAAAGAGGAAGCAGGCATAATAATGGGTAGGATTTTGTCATAAGTTTAATGAAAAAATGGTTAAGGGGGATTTTTATGAGGAAATTTTCTTTTATTTTTTTTGTATTAAGTATGGTGATTCTTGCTTCTTGTTCAGCGGATAAGGATAAAAAAGAAAATGCTGATAATAACAAACAGGCAGATGAACAAAATGTAGATGTTGATAAAGGTCTTTTAAACGTTGAAATCACATTGCCAGCTTCCATGTTTGAAGGGGAAGATATTGATACGGTTATTGCGGATGTAGAAAAAGAGGGAATTAAAGTTACTAAAAATGACGATGGTTCCCTTACCTATAAAATGTCTAAGGCAAAACATAAAGAGATGATGAAGGAAATGGAAGCATCTCTAGAAGAATCCATAAAGGAAATGAAGGGGAGTGATGATTATGTGTCCATTAAGGATATTACGCATAATAAATCATTTTCTGAATTTACGTTAGTGGTTGATAAAGAGAAATACGAGGATAGTATGGATAGTTTTGCCATTTTTAGCCTCGGAATAACAGGTATGATGTATCAACTGTATAGTGGTGTGGACTCAGACGATTATCAGGTTAAGATATTTACAACAGACGAAGCCACAAAGGAAGTATTGGATGAAACCGTTTATCCTGATGATTTAGAAGAGGATTCGGAATAAAATAGTTGTTTTTCATTTAGAGAAAATAAGGAGGATAAGGATGAAAATTAATTTCCCAAATATATTTAAACTGTGTCTAACTGGTTTATTTATTGTCACTGTCCTTGGAGGATGTGGACAAGATACGAAGGATGTAACAATTAAAGATGAGGATGAAAAACAGGAAGAAGTACAAACAGAAGAGACAGAAAAAAAAGAAGAAACAAAGTCGAAGCTTGGATCTCGAACAAATCCAGTTCCGTTTAAGAAGACAGTAACAGTCGAAGATGAACTATATAATGATGAAGGGGAATCCTTCCCTATTAAGTTTGATTTAACAGTATTGGAAGTTATACGCGGGGAGGACGCCTATCAAAAATTAAAATCCATGAACGAATTCAATGAGCCTGCCCCAGTAGGATATGAATGGCTTTTAGCGAAAACGAAAGTTAAGTTTACTGAATCGGCTACAGAGGATTTGTCCTTTCATATTGATGGGATAATGAACTTCGAAATGGTTAGTGAAAACGGTGATATATATAGTGGAGATATTATCGGAACGACAGAACCTGAATTTAGTTATGAAATGTATGTAGGAAATGAAAAAGAAGGCTATATTTCTGGATTAGTAAAAACAGGAGAAAAAGCGCAGCTTCGCTATGAAGAAATGCTTGGAGGAAATGTCTTCTTGAATTTACAGTAAGGAGGGTCCTCAGAGGGACGGTTCTACTGTTTCCCTAAAATTTCCTAACAAGAACCGTCCCTTTGCTTCCCTCGACTTTAAAGATTTACTTACATTATCATTTAATAGGTTTCGTCTGCGGTTCAACTCTGTATCCATTACGCTTCGTTTGGCATCGAGCTTGTAGAACAGCATGGTTATGCCGATTAGTAAGCAGATTGCTAGTGGCACCCAGATGAAGCTTACTTCAATATACGATAAAGCTTTAGGAGTTTGTGTGGCATTTGGAACATAGCCACCCAGTTGAAGAAAAACTCCGACAAGTGCACTACCAAGACCTAGACTTATTTTTACTGCGAAACCTTGAAAGGCTGCAATCATCCCAGTGATACTCTTGTTGTTTTTATACTCGGAATAATCGATAATATCTGGTTGAATGGCAAAAGTGGTTCCAAAGATCCCGTAAATTCCGAGTCCGGTAATTGCTAAATCAGCTATGAGTAAAACAGGAGACGTTTTTCCAAAATAAATTATTAAATCTCCAACAATATAGATAACGGTACTTAATAGCAAGACATTCTTTTTTGGTAATTTCCTTTGAAGCCAAGGCAGAAGAAGAAGCATAGGCAGACCAGAGAGAATACCGAAAAGCCCAACAAACGTAAGCCAATCTGTTCGTCCAAGATTGTATGTGAAATAATAGATCACAGTAGTATTTCTGATTACAAAAAGGGCGAAATAGAGAAAATTTAAGATAAAGAAGATTAATGCATGGCCGGTTAATCCTTTTAAATCCTCTTTAAAAGTAGATTTTCCTCGTTCTACAGTTGGTGGTACGACTTCTTTTGTATTCATAAACGTAAAGACAAACACAATTACAGCTGCAACCCCGTAAATAGTCATCGTAATGAGATAGCCTTTTTGTGTATCTCCCTTTCCGAAGAAATTAACAAGGGGATTTGTAATCGTCATGACTAAAGCGGTTCCAATTAATGCGCAAATCATTCTAGTTGAGACTAGCCAGTTTCGCTCATGATCATCGGAAGTTAATCTTGGCACAATTGTATTTAAAGTGATATTTACAACAGTATAAGCAATGTTTAACAGGCAATAGGTTACATAAGCCCATACAATTTTTCCACCCATACTGAAGTCGGGTACAATAAAAGTCAAAATCGTAAAGGCGGCAAAAGGAATTGCTCCAATGAGGAAATAAGGTCTTCCTTGTCCCCATCTAGTATTCGTTCTATCTACTAATAATCCCATGCCAGTATCAGCAAAAGCATCGATAATCTTTGTTACGAGCATTAACGTTCCAGCAACCGTTGCCGTAATTCCAAAGACATCTGTATAGAAAAACAGTAAATAAGATGCCATTATACTAAATACAAGATTACATGCGAAGTCCCCAGCTCCGTATCCAATCCTTTTTTTCCATTTCTCCATCCCAATCACCATCCATTTCGTAAAAAAAATTTACATTGCTGAAATTCTTGTTAACGTTTTCATATCTGTTTTTAAATGCTTATAAATAGATTTATAAACATGGTAAAATTCATTATATTTTTGATGATTCTCCTTGTTTGGCATAATCTTCTCATCTAGAACCTGCCATTTCTTTACCTCTTCATAAGAGAGAAGGCCAGTTCCTATTCCAGCAAGAATAAAATCGCCCATATTGGCTTCTACATCATGAATTGGACAGACAACGGGATAGCCTGTAAAATCTGCAAAAATTTGGCTCCACAATTTCGACTTTGTCACACCGCCTGCAAGCAAGATATATTCTCCAAGATCTTCACCAGTTGCTTCCATTGCATCACGTAAAGAGAAGGCAACTGCTTCAAGAAATGCGCGATAGATATGAGCCTTTGTATGTGCTAAAGAAAGTCCGACATTCGTTCCTTTTGCATCTGAATCCCAAATAGGACTTCTTTCGCCCATAAAATAAGGTAGGACAATCAAGCCATCACTTCCGACTGAAATGTTAGCTGCTTGTTCGTTTAAAACATCATATGCGTTCTTTCCGCCAGCTTTTTCGACTTCCAATTCATACTCACACATTGTTTGGCGGAACCATTTAACGATCGCACCAGCAGTAGCTCCACCAGCAAAATAATAGGAAAGTCTTTTTGCATCATATAAATAGGGCCAAACAATTAGGTCTTTTCCTTTGACTGGTTTATCAGATATGAGTGCTGCACACATGGAAGTTCCAATTGCTGCTGCATAAATGCCAGATTCTAATACACCAAGGCCGATATTCGCAGCGCCACAGTCAATACCACTAGCGATAACTGGCATTCCTTCTGAAAGTCCTAACTCTGTTGCTGCTTCTTTCGTCAAGCCGCCAACAATATCGGTTGATTCTACAATTTTTTCCGGCATTAACGAAGTGGGGATTCCCATCGCATCCATCATTTCTTTTGACCATGTTCTGTTATTCATATCAAAGATTCCGCCGATATTCCCTGCAGAAGAATAATCAATGGCAACTTCTCCGGTTAGTTTGAAAATCACATAATCATTTGGTGGGAGAAATAATTTGGTTTTGTGCCAGTTCTCTGGTTCATTGTTTTTCATCCAGAGGATTTTTGTGTATCCATAATAGGGATCAGCGCCATTATGGGTAATGTCAAGAAGCTTTTCTTTTCCGATATGTTCAAGTACCCAGTTTGCTTCTGCTTCTGCTCTTCGATCCATCCAAATCATACAAGGTCTAACAGGCTCCATGTTTTCGTCCAATGGAATCCCGGAACCTCCATATAAACCACTGATGGCAATCCCACGTATTTTTTCAGCTGGAATTCCTGCTTTTTGCACCGTGTTTTTAATGGAAGCTTTTGTAGCTTCCAGCCACACATCTGGCCACTGTTCTGCCCATAAAGGCTTAGGAGTTAACACATCGTATTCTTGTAAATCTTGCGCAATTAAGTTTCCATCTGTATCCATTAGAATCGTTTTTGTTCCGGAAGTTCCGATATCCGTACCGAGTAAGTAATTCATAAATAGTCCCTCCTAAATCTATAAGTCTATTAAATTGCAGTGAAAGCACCATCTATTACAAAGTCTGAACCTGTTGTAAAGCTGCTAGTGTCTCCGGCTAAATAAACACAAATGGATTGAAGCTCTTCTGGTTTCCCCATACGATTAAGCGGTGCCATTTCATTCCATTGTTTAATTAAAGGTTGTAAGCTTGGAGAATTTAATGTAAGCTCTGTGCCGATATATCCTGGACTAATGCAATTAACACGTACATTTCTTGATGCCCACTCGACAGCTAGTGATTTTGTTAGTTGAATCACACCAGCTTTTGAAGCATTATAAGAGCATTGTGGTTGGGGAACATTTACAATATGTCCTGACATTGATGCTGTATTAATAATGGAACCGCTGCCTTGTTTTAGCATGACTTTTCCTGCTGCTTGAGCTGTAAGGAATACACCTGTCAAATTAATATCAATCACTTTTTTCCATTGATCAAAAGTCATTTCTTCAGCAGGGACATTCAAGCAAATTCCAGCATTGCAAAAGGCAACATCTAATCGACCAAAAGCTTCTAATACAGTATCCATCATAGCGTTTACATCTTCAGGGTTAGTTACATCTGCTTTAATTGCAATAGACTTTATAGGAGACGCTGTCTACCTATCAATTGGGACACATCTTGGTGGTGCAATCATCATCAATAATCAAATATATATGGGAAAAGAAGGGCATAGTGGAACAGTGGAGCATATGACGATAAATCCTGATGGACCTTTATGCTATTGTGGAAAGAAAGGGTGCGTGGAAACGTATAGTTCTGTAAATGCTCTGTTAGAAACGGGAGAGACATTAGATGCTTTTTTCGAAAATGTGCGATCTGGGGTAGTTTCTTTTGTGAAAAGGTGGAACGCTTTTTTAGACCATTTAGCCTTTTCCATGAATAATTTGTATCTTGTCCTTAACAGAGAGTTTATTATTGGAGGACATATTTCTTCCTATTTAATAGAAGAAGATCTCCGTATTCTTCATGAAAAAACAAACGAAAAATCCGCCTTTCCAAGCAGCGACCGCTTTATTCATATCAGTCATTCACCTGCAAAAGGCGTTCCAATTGGAGCAGCCATTCCATTTGTGCAATCGTTTTTGGATACGATTTAGTGGAAATCAGGTGCTTAGACGCTGATTTCAAAGAGCTAAATGGTCAAGAAGAGTGATTAACTTATCGCCTGAAGTTTTACACAATAATCCGGATATGCTCAGCAATCTATATCCAGTAGAAAGCAGAATGGAATAACCTTAATGAAGAAATAAGACAGGTATTTCTAAAGTATATTGATGCGCATAAGAACAATGAAGATAAGGATAACTTTACCTATTTGATCATGAGCTACTTAGAAGAAAAGGAGTAAGAAACTATAATTTATTCCTCTGTTATTAATAAACTTCTTTAAGAAACACAACTTTTCCACATAAGAAGAATAGAAGAACAGTACGTTCTTCTATTCTTTAATACCTCCTACATTTTACCTATTTTTAAAAACTATTAAAATATGCCTGTCGAATATGATAGAATAGTAGCATATAAAAAGAATGATATTAGGACAAAGGTGTCGTTTTATGTCCTAATATAGTTTATGGGGGGAAATGATATAGAATCTATGAATAAAAAAAGAGGACTATTTTATTTTTTTGCTGCTATTTTACTAGTTTTGGGATATTCCATAAATGTAACTAATGTTAATGCAGCGGAAAATCCAACAATAAGCTATTCGACACATGTTCAAAGTTATGGCTGGATGGATAGTGTGAAAGACGGTAAGTTATCTGGCACTACAGGAAAAAGTAAACGTGTAGAGGCAGTAAAGATAGACTTGGAAAATGCCCCATATTCTGGTGGGATTACGTATAAAACACATGTTCAAAGTTATGGCTGGATGGATTCAGTATCGAATGGAAAAGTTAGCGGTACAACGGGAAAAAGTAAACGTGTTGAAGCAATCCAAATCAACTTAACGGGAGAAATGGCTGAGCATTATGATGTGTATTATCGAGTTCATTCTCAGACTTATGGTTGGTTAGGTTGGGCAAAAAATGGTCAATCAGCAGGAACAGAAGGACTTTCTAAACGAGTAGAAGCAATGGAAATAGTCTTAGTCAAAAAGGGACAATCAGCTCCTGGTTCTACAGAACAGCCATTTGTGACAAATCTATCCGTTTCTTATTCGACGCATGTTCAAAGTTACGGCTGGATGAAAACGGTGAAAAATGGCGCATCGGCTGGTACAACGGGAAAAAGTAAGCGAGTAGAAGCTATAAAAATCTCATTAAATAAAACACCTTACTCTGGTGGAATTACGTATAAAACACATGTTCAAAGTTATGGTTGGATGGATTCAGTATCGAATGGAAAAGTTAGCGGTACAACGGGAAAAAGTAAACGTGTTGAAGCAATCCAAATCAACTTAACAGGAGAAATGGCTGAACATTATGATGTGTATTATCGAGTTCATTCTCAAAGCTATGGCTGGCTTGACTGGGCAAAAAATGGGCAGTCTGCTGGAACAGAAGGGCTTTCTAAGCGAGTAGAGTCTATTCAGATAAAGCTTGTAGAAAAAGGAAAGAGGGCACCTGGATCTACAGATAAACCATTTGTAACAGATCCTTCCATTAGCTATTCCTCCTATGTACAGTCAAACGGTTGGATGGAAACAGTAAAAGATGGAAAATTAAGTGGTACAGAGGGGCAATCAAAACGTATAGAAGCAATTAAAATAAATATTGAAAATTCTCCCTACAGTGGAGAAGTTGTTTATGCCTCCAAAATGCAAAGCGGTAGTTGGTTAAGTAGTGTTTCTAATGGGGGAGTTTCTGGCATAGAAGGTTATTCCAAACCGTTAGAAGCAGTGAAAATAAATCTTTCAGGCGAAATTGCTAATCATTACGATGTGTATTACCGAGTTCATGTTCAATCATATGGCTGGTTGGGATGGGCCAAGAATGGAATGAAAGCAGGAACAGAAGGGCTATTAAAGCGAGTAGAGGCGATAGAAGTAAAGCTTGTTAAAAAAGACAAGGGCGAAGCTGTTAGCGAGAAAAACTCATACAGAACAAACGTCTATACGACAAAAACTAACTATAATATCTCTCTGGACAATGCGTTATCGATGCAAATGAACACTTCACCCCAGACAGATAAATATCGAAATGAAAAAGCATATGCATCTAGCGAATATCTTCAAATGATGGATAAAGGAAAAATCACGAAAAATGATGTGCAGCTTAGAACGTCTCCAGAATTAAAAGATGACAAAGAAGATACTAATGTTGTAACAAAAGTGAAGTCCGGAACATCAATTCTTGTTTTAGACAACAATGTTGTTGGGGATGAAACGGCAGGCAGTGACAAATGGTATAAAATCGAATATAAAGAGCAAGAATTATTTGTTCACAGTTCGCTTGTTGAACTTGAGTCTAGAGTAGGTAGAGTAACAGCTACTACACTGAATATTAGATCAAAGGCAAGTACGACAGGACATATTTATGGATCTGTCAAAAAAGGAACGTTAGTAACAGTTTTAAAAGAGGATTCGAAAAGCAAATGGGTAGAAGTAAGCTATAATGCTTGGCGTAATGCTACTTCTTCTGATGTGAAATATTATCTCGATCCAACTAACTTCTCAAGTGATAACGTCCAAAGATTTCAGTTTATGGATTTAACCAAATCAAGTGAAGTACCTGTAAGTATTCTAAACCAATATCTAAAAGGAAAAGGAATATTAGAAGGACAGGGACAAGCTTTCATTGATGCTGGTAAAAAATATGGAATCAATGAAGTCTATTTAATGGCTCATACACTATTAGAAACGGGTAATGGTACATCTACTCTTGCAAAAGGGATAGAGTATAATGGGAAAAAAGTATATAACATGTATGGTATCGGTGCGTATGATGACTGCCCAGATGAGTGTGGAGCAGAAGCAGCATATGATAATGGCTGGACAACGCCATATAAAGCAATATTGGGTGGAGCTGCCTTTATTGAAAATGGATATATAGGCGGGAAAAATAGTTATAATATTGTCCAAAATACCATTTATAAAATGCGCTGGAATCCAGAATTAATGAACAATAAATCATTTGCTGGTCATCAATATGCAACAGATATAGGATGGGCCTCTAAACAGGTAAAAGTTATGTCGGAAGTATATAACTTAAGACCATTTATCCTGCATTTAGAAATTCCAGTATATAAATAAAGGGAAAAAGAGGGAGCGATAAAAAAATCGCCCCTCTTTTCTTATTGATCTTTTTAAACCACAGGCTATGCCTGTGTGCAAATGAAACTTGTAGAGTTGTATCAGAAAAAAACTCCAATCGTTATAATAGAAGATGGCCGTCAAACCAACTTCTATTA
>NZ_JBQKKM010000084.1:0-10304 GCF_052116745.1 Niallia sp. Sow4_A1
AATACCCACAAAATTAGTAACAGAAACCGTGCGTCAGAACATGCCATACTTAAATCAAGCGATTGGAAAACCCATTCACTTTGCCTTACAGGGATTAAAAGGTTTTTAAAACTTACTAGTTATAGAAGATTACAATATACTTTTTTACAAGGAACACTAGAAAATAAAAAAGAGGCTTCTCAAAAGTTTACTTAAACTTTTGAGAAGCCTCCGTTGTCTAACTTCAATATTAGCAAAATGTTAGCAAACCACTCTCATCTTACTCCAAAACCCAGTCATACCAAGGGTTTGAGGGCCTTATTACATCATGCCGCCCATTCCACCCATGCCGCCCATATCAGGCATTGCAGCACCTGCGCCACCTTCTTCAGGTTTATCAGCAACTACAGCTTCTGTTGTTAAGAACATAGCAGCTACACTTCCTGCGTTTTGTAAGGCAGAACGAGTAACTTTAGTTGGGTCAACAATACCAGCTTCAATCATGTTTACCCACTCGCCGTTAGCAGCGTTGAAGCCTGTTCCTACTGGTTCGTTTTTCAATTTCTCAACGATTACAGATCCTTCTAGGCCTGCGTTGAATGCGATTTGACGAACTGGCTCTTCGATTGCGCGTAGAACGATGTTTACACCAGTTGCTTCGTCGCCTTCTGCTTGGATAGCAGCTACTTTATTGTATACGTTTAGAAGAGCTGTACCACCACCTGCTACGATACCTTCTTCCACAGCAGCGCGAGTAGAGTTTAGAGCGTCTTCGATACGTAATTTACGTTCTTTTAATTCTGTTTCCGTTGCAGCACCAACTTTTACTACTGCTACACCACCAGAAAGTTTTGCAAGACGTTCTTGTAATTTTTCACGGTCAAATTCAGAAGTTGTTTCTTCTAATTGAACACGGATTTGGTTTACACGTGCTTGGATATCTTCTGTTGAACCAGCACCTTCTACAATTGTAGTAGTTTCTTTTGTGATGACTACTTTTGCAGCGCGTCCTAAAGACTCAATAGAGGTTGTTTTAAGCTCTAAGCCAAGATCTTCTGTGATTACTTGACCGCCAGTTAAAACAGCGATATCTTCTAGCATTGCTTTACGACGATCACCAAAGCCAGGAGCTTTAACAGCTACTGCAGTGAATGTTCCGCGAAGTTTATTTAATACTAATGTAGCATTTGCTTCGCCTTCTACGTCTTCTGCAACGATTAATAATGGTTTCCCTTGTTGAACTACTTGCTCTAATACTGGTAAGATTTCTTGGATGTTCGAAATCTTCTTATCTGTAATTAAAAGATATGGATTTTCAAGAACAGCTTCCATTTTATCTGAATCAGTAACCATGTATGGAGATACGTATCCACGGTCGAATTGCATACCTTCTACTACATCTAATTCAGTAGTGAAACCTTTTGATTCTTCAATTGTGATAACTCCGTCGTTACCAACACGCTCCATTGCTTCAGCGATTAATTGTCCTACTTCTTCATCAGCAGAAGAAATAGCAGCAACTTGTGCAATAGAAGCTTTGCCTTCGATTGGTTTAGAAATAGCTTTTAACTCTTCAATTGCAGCAGCAATCGCTTTGTCCATCCCTTTACGGATACCCATTGGGTTAGCACCTGCTGTAACGTTTTTAAGTCCTTCGCGAATCATTGCTTGTGCTAGAACTGTCGCAGTTGTTGTACCGTCCCCTGCAACATCATTTGTTTTGCTTGCTACTTCTGCAACAAGTTTTGCCCCCATGTTTTCAAATGCATCTTCTAATTCGATTTCTTTTGCGATTGTTACACCATCATTTGTAATAAGTGGTGAGCCATATTTTTTCTCAAGAACCACGTTGCGTCCTTTTGGTCCAAGTGTTACTTTTACAGCATCTGCTAGAGCATCAACCCCACGCAGCATAGCACGGCGAGCTTCTTCACTAAATTTAATATCTTTAGCCATTTTGAAAAACCTCCTCAAGTATTGTTATCTCATGTATTTTTTTATTACGTAATCTCTTATGTTAAAATTGAATTAGCCAATAATAGCTAAAATGTCGCTTTCGCGAAGAATTAGATACTCTTTCCCTTCGTATTTCACTTCAGTACCAGAGTATTTTGAGAAGATAATGCGGTCATCAACAGATACTTCAAGCGCTACACGCTCTCCGCTCTCTAATACGCGACCAGTTCCTACAGCTACTACTTTGCCTTCTTGAGGCTTTTCTTTAGCAGAGTCTGGTAATACGATACCACTTGCAGTTTTTTCTTCTGTTTCAACAAGCTCAATAATAATGCGATCTCCTAATGGCTTTAACAAGTGAAACAACCTCCTCAAATTATATACATTTTATTTTCTTATTAGCACTCAA
Source organism: Niallia sp. Sow4_A1 (assembly GCF_052116745.1). NCBI lineage: Bacteria > Bacillati > Bacillota > Bacilli > Caryophanales > Bacillaceae > Niallia > Niallia sp. Sow4_A1. Next base: position 2,345 of record NZ_JBQKKM010000084.1, read on the forward strand.
TCACTATGAGTGCTAACACAATTATTATATTAATTAATCTTTTCTCATAATGCAAGAGACAAGACTTATTTTTTCGTAAATTTTTTTCTAGTTTCTATTTCCCTTAGAGAGTATATACGTTAAAGCTTTAAATATTCACACTTTCTATTATTTTAGTTGTTACTATTTGAAACAGAGCACTGCTTATTAGTAGAATAGGAAGTATGATTGTCTCTTTGCTCAAATATAATAAGAACAGATTAACATTGATATATTCCTTTCACACATTTTTTTAAACCTATCAATTATCTAAAGGAGCTTTTATTTTGAAAAAAGAATATTGGATTATTTTAATAACTTACATCGCCATGCAGCTCTCCACTTTTGTTGGAGTTCCGGTCATTCTTTTTATTGCTGGTTTACTTGGATACAATCCAGCTTCCAAAGCGATTCAATTCCAATCTAACATTATTTGGCTAATATTTAGTTTTATCATCGCCTTAATTATCTGTCTTGTTTTGCTAAGAAAGGAAGTCAGTAATCCGATGCGTTCAGATGTAATGAGCATTCCTTCCTCTATTGGGTGGGCAATTGGTGGGGTATTTCTGTCTTTATTTGCCCAAAGCTTTGCCGGAATCATTGAACAGCAATTAGGCATAAAACAAGGATCAGAAAACACAGAACAAATTATGCAGCTTATCAACGCAGCACCTCTTGTGATTATAGTAGTAAGTATTATTGGACCGATTCTAGAGGAAATTGTATTTCGTAAAATCATTTTCGGTTCCCTATATCAGCGATTCGGATTTTTCATTTCTGCACTAATTAGTTCCCTAATCTTTGCAGTTGCTCATAGAGATTTTGTCCACATCCTTCTATATGCAAGCATGGGCTTTACCTTTGCATTCCTATATGTAAAAACCAAAAGAATCCTTGTGCCAATCTTTGCCCATGTCGCAATGAACACACTCGTAGTAATTTTGCAATTAAACTATGACAAAATTATCGAATGGCAGGAAAAATACTCGGGCGTAACACAATTTATTGGAGGATTTTTATAAAATGAGAAGATCACCGTTATTTTCAGGAGTTCTATATATTATTTTTGGAGCTCTTTTTACGTATTTTGCAATCCACGATTTACAATTAAATCAAGAATGGGGATTCTATACGTATTTACTAGTCATCCTGGCAACCTTTGACATCGGATCAGGAATAAAATTAATCAACTTTCACTTTTTCCTGAAAAAAAACCAAACAGATAGAAAAAAGCCGAAACAATGATAGAAAATAATTAAGAGTGGAAATCAACGGGCCACTTTTTAATTCTTTCTAAAAAAAATGCGTGTATAAGAATGTAGTTTCCGCTACACCCTTATACACGCATTTCCTTTTTATTCTTCCGTTTCCTCTGCCTCTACATCTGGCGTAGGATAATGCTTTAAGAAATAAACAAGCGATTGCAGCTCCACAGCCAAATCAATATGATGTACTCTCACATTCGCTGGCACATTTAAGCGAGCAGGAGTAAAATTCAATATTCCTTTGATATTGCTCTCTACTAAACGATCTGTAATAATTTGTGCTGCATGTGCTGGTACCGTTAGTATTGCTACTTCAACACCATTCTCTTGCAGAACCTTCTCTAAATCATCCATATGATGAATAGGCACATCGTTCACTAAAGTGCCAATCTTTTCTTCTATAACATCGAATCCTACTTCAATTTTTGTGTTATTATTTTTTAAGAAGTTATATTTCAAAAAGGCAACCCCTAAATTACCAACACCAATTAAAGCTACTTTCGTTAGTTCATCTTGATCTAATGTTTTACGGAAAAATGATAATAAATAGTTTACATTGTATCCATATCCCTTTTTTCCAAGCGCGCCAAAATAAGAGAAATCCCGTCTTATTGTGGCAGAGTCGACCTTCACTGCTTCACTTAATTCAGCAGAAGACACTCTCTGCTTACCTGATGAATGTAAATTTTTTAAAAAGCGATAGTATAATGGTAACCGCTTTGCTGTTGCCTGCGGTATTTTCATTACCTCATTATGCATACTTATCCCCTACCTATATATAAAAATTAGCAGTTATTCTACTGCTCTCTTTTGTAATCGCCATTTTTTCCACCTGATTTCTCGACTAAATAGGTGTTGCCAATTACCATCCCTTTATCCAAGCTTTTACACATATCATAAATCGTTAAAGCTGTAACAGATGCAGCAGTCAATGCTTCCATTTCCACACCTGTACTTCCGACTGTCTTTACGGTTGCGGAAATAATCAATTGAAAATCTTCCGCATCGTCTTCCCATTGAAATGATATATCGACACCCTTCAACATAATTGGGTGACACATAGGTATGATGTCAGCTGTTTTTTTAGCAGCCATTATTCCTGCTACTTGGGCAACAGCTAGTACATCTCCTTTTTTTATCTCCTGCTTTGTGATTTTCTCATAAATTTCTTCACTTACTTTAATACTAGATAGAGCAACAGCTATGCGAGCGGTTTCACTTTTTTCTGATATATCAACCATTTTCGCATGGCCTTCCTGATTAAAATGTGTAAACTCCCCCATAATAACACCTCTAAGCAAAATGATACACTATTTTAAAGAGAATGTGTATTTATTATCACTTTTTTCCCATTTCCCCTTTTATTGCAGGATAACATATTTATAGGTTACACTTATGGTACATAATCCCCTGAGGTGAAGAAATGATACTATTACAAGTAAATCAGCTATCTAAGCATTTTGGAGCTGAACTTATCTTATCAAATATAAAATTAGAAGTACAAACGAGAGACCGAATCGCTCTAGTGGGAAGAAACGGCGCTGGCAAATCTACCTTATTGAAAATTATCGCTGGGCAATTATCCTATGACTCCGGTGAAATCATAAAGCCCAAAAATGTCGAAATAGGTTATCTAGCTCAAAACACAGGTTTGGAATCAAGCCTTTCCATTTGGGATGAGATGTTAACAGTTTTCCATGAGCTTCAAGTAAAAGAAAAACATTTAAGAAAACTGGAACAAAAGATGTCCGATCCCAATACAATCGAAAACCCAGATGCTTTTGAGCGAATTTTAAAGGAATATGACCACCTGCAATTTGAATTTAAAGAAAGCGGTGGCTATCAATACGAAGCAGATATCCGCTCCGTTTTACATGGTTTAAACTTTAGTACATTCAATTACAGTACAAAAATCTCTACGTTAAGTGGTGGTCAAAAAACAAGATTAGCACTAGCAAAGCTTCTACTAACTACACCAGATATTCTCATACTAGACGAACCAACAAACCATCTAGATATTGAAACATTATCTTGGTTGGAGCAATACTTGCAAGGTTATAAGGGTGCTGTATTAATCGTTTCCCATGACCGTTATTTCCTTGATAAAGTAGTGACCCAAGTGTACGAAATATCAAGACACCATATTCAAAAGTTTATTGGTAACTATAGCGGTTATCTTGAGCAAAAAGCGGCAAATTATGAGCGAGAAATGAAACTTTACGAAAAGCAACAAGATGAAATTGCCAAACTAGAAACATTCATTCAAAAAAATTTAGCAAGAGCGTCTACTACCAAAAGAGCACAAAGCCGCAGAAAAACATTGGACAGAATGGATAGAATCGATCGTCCAGACGGCAATGAAAAATCTGCTTCCTTCGGCTTTGAAATTACAAAACAAACAGGAAATGATGTATTAAAAATTAATGATCTTTCCATTGGTTATAAAGATAATTCAGTATCTGAGCATATTTCCTTCCAAATAAATAGAGGTGAAAGTGTTGCCCTAGTTGGCCCAAATGGTGTTGGAAAATCAACGCTATTAAAAACAATCATTGATAGGCTGCCAAAACATGCTGGTTCGATAGCACTTGGCTCAAATGTCATGATTGGATACTACGATCAAGAACAAGCAGAACTTACCTCTAATAAACGAGTCCTTAATGAATTATGGGATGACTTTCCACTGACACCTGAAAAAGATATCCGTACTGTCCTCGGCAATTTCTTATTTTCAGGAGACGATGTTTTAAAAATAGTAAATTCATTAAGTGGTGGAGAGAAGGCACGTCTCGCATTATCTAAGCTAATGATGGAAAAACCAAATGTCTTAATTTTGGACGAGCCGACAAACCATTTAGACTTAGACAGTAAAGAAGTACTCGAAAATGCTTTAATTGATTACCCAGGTACCATTCTTTTTGTTTCCCATGACAGATATTTTATTAACAGAATTGCAACAAAGGTGATTGAATTAGATAAGAGTGGATCCACAGAATTCTTAGGCGACTATGATTATTATGTGGAAAAGAAGCTGGAGCAAGCAGAAATTCAGGCATTAGAAGCAAATGCTGCTGTAAAACAAGCACAAAATACAGGGACAGAAGAGAAAAGCTCTTACCAAATGAGCAAGGAAGTGCAAAAATTAGAACGTCAAAGATTAAGAAGAATTGAAGAAATAGAAACAACTATTGAGGAGCTAGAAATAAAAGTATCAGAACAGGAAGCTCTTCTATGCGAACCTGAAATTTTCCAAGATCACGAAAAGGTCTTAGAGTTAAATAAAAGCCTTGAACAGTTAAAGGATCAAATCGAACGGTTAATGGATGAATGGACCGAATTATCAGATAAGTAAAAAGTACTGGGTATTTATTTACCCAGTACTTTTTTTCCACATTATTATCCACATATCAAGGATTGTTTTATCAACTTTCCACATATTTACCCACATTATCCACAAATACATAATAAATTATTCACATTATCCACAGCGTATGTATATAACATCATATTTATTCACAGTGACGCATATAGTGCCAAAGTCTTACTCCATTCCATTGTGGATTGTTATATCTAATCCTGGGTTTCCGTTCAAATCCAATCTTGATCGCTGCCCTTTTTCAAAGAAAATGGTTCCTGCTGCAGCAATCATTGCCGCATTATCTGTACATAAAGCTAATGGTGGTATCGTTAATTTTACGGAATTCATCTTTTTAAACTTATCCATAAGAGCAGTTCTAAGTCCTTTATTAGCAGCAACCCCACCTGCTAATACAACTTGCTTCACTTGGTACTGCTCTGCTGCTTCGACAGTCTTTGATACCAATACTTCCACAACACTTTCCTGAAAGCTAGCTGCCAAATCTTCAGGTCTAATAACTTCTCCACGTTGCTCAGCGTTATGCACAGTGTTGATAACTGCTGATTTCAATCCACTAAAACTAAAATCATAGGTTCCTTCTATCCATGCTCTTGGCAACTTTACAGCAGCAGCATTCCCTTCTGTCGCTAGTCGATCAATATGAGGGCCACCTGGATAAGGAAGATTGAGTGTTCGCGCAACCTTATCATAGGCTTCTCCAGCAGCGTCGTCTCTTGTTTCTCCAATAACTTCAAAATGACCATGCTCTCTCATTAATACTAATTCTGTATGCCCACCAGAAACCACTAGTGCTAATAAAGGGAATTCTAATTTATCCACAAGTTGATTGGCATAAATATGCCCAGCAATATGATGTACACCCACAAGTGGGATATCATGTGCAAAACTTATTGCTTTAGCAGCATTCACTCCTATTAAAAGAGCTCCTACCAAACCTGGTCCCTCTGTTACAGCAATTGCATCGATTTCTTCATAAGTGACATCCGCTTGGGAGAGCGCTTCTTCTATTACAAGCGTAATTTGCTCCACATGATGTCTTGAAGCAATTTCTGGAACGACTCCACCAAATCTCTTATGGCTTTCAATTTGAGAAGCTACAATATTTGAAAGGATTTCCGATCCATTTCTTACAATAGAAACCGCTGTTTCATCACAGCTTGTTTCCATACCCAATATAATCAAATCATTATTATTTTTCATAATTTCACCCACATTACTAAAGCATCTTCTTGTTTATCTGTATAGTACTTCTTTCTAATTGCACCGTTTTGGAATCCTAGTTTTCTATATAAATTTTGTGCCACCATATTTGTCACACGGACTTCTAATGTCATAGAAGTAGCACCAAGCTGCCTTGCCTCATCCATTATCTTTATAAGTAACGTTTCACCGAGCTTTTTTCCTCTGTACTCTGGCAGAATAGCTATATTTGTAATATGAGCTTCATCTACAACAATCCATACTCCACAATACCCGACAAGCCCTTCTTCATGTTGGATTACAATATATTTAGCAAATCGATTTTGTGTTAGCTCATTATAAAAAGCCTCTTTACTCCAAGGAGTAGTAAAAGAAATCATTTCGATTTTAAAAATATCATCGATATCCGCAACTGTCATATAGCGAAATTCAAATGCTGACATTATCCCCTGTCTTCCTTTATCTCTTTTTTATTTGCTTTCAGCCAATTTGCCTCTGCCTCTGCTAACCGTATATAATTAGGTGTAAACATATGTATCGCTTCAGCTGGCCTTGATTCTCCTAACATAGCAAGGATAGAAGGTCTCGGATTAAAATCCACTCCATCTGCTAAATAAGCAAGATCACCTAATCCGTCCTTTAAGGTTTCTTCATGAAGAGGTAAATCATTCCCAACAAATAATATGCTTTTCTTCAATGGAGCAAGGTGCTGAACCCAATCTGTAGATAAAATCAATTGATCCTTTTTTATTATTTCCACTTTATTACTTGTAAAATGATATAACCCTGTATAAATCTGTCCTCTTCTAGCATCGAATAGTGGAGACACATAACCATCAAAATATCGTCCTACAGATGCAGCAAGTACTTCTAGGCTAGAAACACCTACTAATGGAATATTTAATGTCCAGGCAAGTGTTTTTGCAATCGTAACCCCAATCCGAACGCCTGTATAAGATCCAGGTCCTTTTGCTACTACAACCTTGGAGAGATCCTTTGGCTTTATATCACATTCCTTCATTAATTGCTCGATCGCAGGCATCGCTCTAATCGAATGGTTCTTTTTCAGGTTAGTGATATATTCCCCAATTACCTTTCCATCTTCATATAAAGCAATACCTAAAACAAAATTTGACGTATCTATTGCTAATATCTTCATTCAAATATCTCCTTACATAATTGCATATAGCGAGAACCTTTAGGGAATAAAACTATTTTCCTTCCTGAAGTGTCGTCATAAAACAATTGAATTTGCAAAAATTCTATTGGCAGTTGGTCCTCAATTAAATGGGCCCATTCCACAACAGTAACTCCATCCCCTTCAAAATACTCCTCAAAGCCTAAATCTTCCTCACTATCCTTTAATCGATAGACATCCATATGATATAACGGTAATATCCCTTGATATTCCTTTATTATTGTAAAGGTTGGACTATTAACCGTTTTAGCTATTCCTAATCCTTTCGCGATTCCTTTTGTAAAAGTTGTTTTGCCAGCGCCAAGATCCCCTTCTAAAGTAATTACATCCCCTGCTTTTAAAAGCAAGCCAATTCGCTCAGCAAAACTAATCGTCTCTTCCACATTATCTGCCTTCCACTCAAAGTTTTTCATAAATTACTCCTAATATTAAATTTAATAATGGTATATCTTTTATTATACTCAATAAACCTATGAGTCTAAAGCAAGTCTCCTTGTTTTTTTGAGGAAACAGAATAGTTTGTTTCATAATCCTAAAAGAAATACAAAATATCCATTCAAATCAATCTATTATACTTTTTTTCATTCATTTATCAGTCTGTTTAACTTAGATATCCACAGTCTCTCCATTTTGGAGGTTCTTAGACGAACAAAAAAATCCTTAGGTTATTCCTAAGGATTTTTTTCATTGTTTGATTGCGGGGACAGGATTTGAACCTGCGACCTTCGGGTTATGAGCCCGACGAGCTACCAGACTGCTCCACCCCGCGACGATATTAAAAGTATAAAAGCCTGGCGACGTCCTACTCTCACAGGGGGAGAACCCCCAACTACCATCGGCGCTTTAGAAGCTTAACTTCCGTGTTCGGTATGGGAACGGGTGTGACCTTCTCGCTATCGC
>NZ_JBQKKM010000085.1:0-10302 GCF_052116745.1 Niallia sp. Sow4_A1
TTTTCTTTATTTTTGCTCATACTACCGCGCTTGCGTTTGGTTGGCGGTCTAACGACCACCAACCAAACCAGAGGGTAAATTATTTTCTACCCACAAACATTTTACTCATACAGAATTTGTTTATAGTCTTTTAAGAAAAATCCAAGAGGATGTATAGAAAGTTAGTTTATTTAATATACAAACTTAGGGTTGGTTGTTATAATTTCTCTAAGAGCACTTATTTTTTAGAAATAGGAGAAGTACTGTATAGCTACCGCTTCCTTTATAATAGAATAAGGCTCAATAAATATTTGCGTAAGTATTCATAGCTAATGGAGGTGCTCACAAATTGAATTACAGAGATTTAGGAAACACAGGACTAAAAATCAGTGAAGTAAGTTTCGGTACATGGGCAATTGGTGGTTCATGGGGAAAGGTTGATGACAGTGAAGCATTAAAATCCTTAGACTTGGCGATTGAAAAAGGGGTAAACTTTTTTGATACAGCTGATGTTTATGGTGAAGGACATAGTGAAGAATTACTTGCAAAGGCAACGAAGGGAAAAGAGGATCAAATTCATATTGCGACTAAATTTTGTCGTGGCGGCGATATTTTTGCAAAGGAAACATACTCTTTGGAAAGTGTTCGCAAATATTGTGAAAATAGCTTAAAACGACTAAATAGAGAAGCAATTGATTTATATCAAATCCATTGTCCGCCAACAGATATTTTAAAAGGTGGTCAAGTATTTGAAGTACTTGATAAATTGCAGCAAGAAGGAAAAATTCGCAACTATGGGGTAAGTGTTGAAACAGTGGAAGAGGGGCTAATATGTTTGCAAAATCCAAATGTAAAAGCTTTACAAGTAATATTTAATATTTTTCGTCAAAAACCACTGGAGGAATTGATTCCTGAAGCCGAGAAAAAGGGTGTCGGAATTCTTGTTCGACTTCCGTTGGCAAGTGGATTACTTACTGGGAAATTCACGAAAGCGCATACTTTCGCTGAAGATGATCATCGAAAGTTTAATGAAAATGGAGAAGCTTTTAATGTAGGGGAAACATTTGCAGGTCTTGGCTTTGCAAAAGGTGTAGAGTTAGTGGATGAACTATCTTGGATTGCAAATGGTCGAGAGTCAATGGCTACAGCTGCATTACGATGGATCTTGGATCAACAAGGGATATCTTGTGTAATCCCTGGATTTAAAAATCGTCAGCAAATTGTTGAAAACTTAAAGGCTTTAGAAGAAAAAACATTTCATACCGAGGAATTACAAACTTTAAGAACTTTTTATGAAGAAAAAGTTAAAAATGCCATTCGAGGGCCTTACTAAATACTAAAGACAAGTTTGCAAAGAAAAAGAGCTGTGAATCATTTGATATTCACGGCTCTTTTTTCAGTTCCCTTATTTTGGTATCTCACTTTCCCCTTTAATAAATCTCCAGATGTCATGAAATACATTTACTCTATGTAAGGTAGTGATAATGACGAGAGAGACTGGACCAATGATCAGGCCAATAAAACCAAAAAGCTTGAAACCAACAAACAAGGAAATTAATGTTGCTAATGGGTCTAACCCAATGTTAGATGAGAGAATTTTTGGCTCCATAATTTGTCGTTGGACAAGCACGATAGTATAAAGCACGGATAACCCAATTGCGAGGACAATTTGCCCTGTGATAATTTCATAAATAATCCAAGGAACAAATATTAATCCTGTACCTAAATAGGGGATAATATCTACTATTCCAGTTAATAGCGCTATCGTAATAGCATAATCTACTCGGAGGATTAATAGGCCGATTAAAATAATAACGGTTGTGATGGAAACAAGTGTTAATTGAGCTTTTAAAAATCCGAACAACGCTTTCTTTAATTCAAAGAATACAGTTTTTCCACTAATTAGCCATTTAGAAGGAAAGAATTTTCCAAACTTTAAAGATAAACGAACCCAGTCTTTACTAATAAAAAATGTTGCCAATAAAGAAAATATTAGGACACTTGCTGCATTAGGAAACCAGGACAAGATAATGGGAATATTAAGGAAAATAGATTGTAAAAAATCTCCCATAACATTGCCAACTTGTTCACCAACTTTATTTATATTTGACATAATGGTATCCTGTTGGCCTGTTTCGAGATTATCAAAGGTTTGCGATATTTTATTATATAATGGGATGATTTGTCCTGCGAATAAATCTTCTATATATCGAATGATGATATCAATATGTTTTGGTACTACCTCTCCTAAATATGCTGTGCCTGCAACTATTTCTGCGATTAATAATGAAAGTAATCCAGCAAAAACAGATAAAATGAGTAGAATGCTTACAATAACCGCAAAAGCTCTTGGTAATTTACACGTAAATTGCAGGAAATTTACGAGTGGATTCATTAGAAAAGCAATAAGAAAGCCTATAATAAAAGGGTAGGTGACTTTGGATAAATAAAAGATGCTTACAAATAATAGGATGGTAGCAATAAGTACTACCATAAATCGAATCGTACGATACAAATAAGTCAAATTCAACGTTAGTCCTCCCATTTTTAGTATAATAAATAGTGGTCACTTTATTTATTAAGAATAAGAATAGAAATATATTCCTTTTGTCATTCATATTTTCTATACTTATGCTTTTTTAATCGGAAATCCTGCTTTTTATTATAAAATAATAAGTCGGATGGAAAATTTCAGCATAATTTTTTTAAAAGGAGAATTATCCATGTTTTTATTTAGCCAACCATATTTATTTTTATATTTGCTTTTGGCAATTGCACTTGTTGCCAAAAACAATTCTTTAATTATTGCCGTTGTTTTTTTGTTAGTATTAAAACTGATTGGAATAGATAATAAGCTTTTTTCTTTGATTCAATCTAAAGGAATTAATTGGGGAGTAACGATTATTACTATTGCTGTTCTTGTACCAATTGCAACAGGAGATATTGGCTTTAAAGATCTATCTGCAACATTTAAATCACCTTATGCTTGGATTGCGCTGATTTCTGGAATTATGGTAGCATTACTAGCAAAAGGCGGAGTAAATTTATTAGCCGATTCTCCTGAGATTACGACAGCGCTGGTTCTTGGGACTATTTTGTCTGTGGCTGTCTTTAATGGGGTAGCAGTAGGACCGTTAATTGGAGCAGGAATAGCTTATGCTGCAATTAAAGTGGTAGAGTGGATAACATAATCCACTCTACCGGCAGACAGTTGATTGGGATTTATGGTATAATTCAAGAATAAAAGAATATAGTGTAAAAGGGAATCAGAAAAAAATTTTTTTACTATATCTACAGTTTTTAAGTATAAAATATGAGACATTTTAACGTTTTTTGTTTATAATGAGTATGTAGTTACAATTATCTCATCTATAAGTACCAAAATCGTTTATTTTTTTATTTGAAAATGTAAGCATTTTCAAATATAGAATACTCACTTTAATGTTTAACGAAAAAACTCCCCCATCTTTTTTAAAATAAATCCGGATTACATTTTTAATTGATTTTTAGGTACATATTCAGTTAATCTAACAAAATAGTGAACATTTACTTTAGAGTGTATTCCATTGCTTTGGTTTTACAGATTTTAACAATATTGGTAACTACGATAGATACAATATGGGAGTTTGAAAGATTTGTACTACTAAAAAGAAAAAGTGTGAAGGAGAGATATGTATGGCTGTTACAAAAGGGCTTGAGGGGATTATTGCTACAACATCTTCTATCAGTTCCATTATAGATGATTCACTCGCTTATGTTGGTTATGATATTGATGTGTTAGCAGAGAATTCCAGTTTTGAAGAAGTTGTATATTTATTATGGCATCAAAAGCTACCAAATGATAGCGAATTGGCAGAACTAAAACAAGAATTAGCAGATAATGCTGAATTACCTATCTCTTTGATTGAACAAATGAAACTAATCCCGTTAGATAAGGTACACCCAATGGCTGTACTTCGCTCAAGTGTATCTTTATTAGGAGCTTATGATGAAAGCGCAGATAGCATGGATTCTGAATCAAACTATTTCAAGGCTGTAAGGCTTCAAGCGAAAATTCCAACTATCGTAACAGCTTTTTCAAGGTTAAGGAAAGGGCTTGATCCAATTTCTCCAAGAAAGGATTTAGGATTTGCCGCTAATTTCCTTTATATGCTAACTGGAAAGGAACCTGAAGCAATTGCGATAGAGGCTTTTAATAAAGCACTTGTTCTTCATGCAGATCATGAGTTAAATGCCTCAACTTTTACAGCTAGAGTATGTGTCGCTACTTTATCGGATGTATACTCAGGGGTTACGTCGGCAATTGGTGCGTTAAAAGGGCCACTTCATGGTGGGGCGAACGAAGCTGTTATGAAGATGTTGAAAGAAATCGGAAGTATCGAAAATGTAGAGCCATATATTAGAGAAAAGATGGCGAAAAAAGAAAAGATAATGGGATTTGGTCATCGTGTATATCGAAAGGGCGATCCTCGTGCGAAGCATTTAAAGGAAATGGCAAGAAAATTAACGCAGTTAACAGGGGAGCCTCAACTATATGATATGAGTATTAAAATTGAGAGCCTGTTAAAAGAAGAAAAAAATCTAGTGCCAAATGTAGACTTCTTTTCTGCATCTGTTTATCATAGTTTAGGTATTGACCATGATTTATTTACGCCAATTTTTGCTGTAAGCAGGGTTTCAGGTTGGCTTGCTCACATTCTTGAGCAGTATGAGAATAATCGTCTTATTAGACCAAGAGCAGATTATGTTGGTCCTGAACGCTTAGAATATGTACCAGTTCATCAACGTTAAAAAGGATATAATTCCCCATAGAGTAAAAGGATGATATATACTTAGTGTTGTAGAGTTTAATAAAAGGATTAACGTTTACTTAATTTTATTCGTCAGAATAGTAAATATAATCAGCTTTTATAAGCTTGTTATAATAAATTATTTCATTCTTTTTCCAATTGATTGCATTGGAAAAGGAAACTATTTTTTACGGAGGGATAGAAGCATGCAAGGAGAAAAAATTACAGTAGTAGATGGAGTATTAAATGTACCAGCAAATCCAATTGTTCCTTATATTGAAGGAGATGGAATTGGCCCAGATATTTGGGCAGCGTCATCAAGAGTAATAGATGCTGCTGTTGAAAAAGCATACAATGGAGAAAAGAAAATTGTTTGGAAAGAAGTGTTAGCTGGGGAAAAAGCATTTAATGAAACTGGAGAATGGTTACCTTCTGAAACATTAGATGTTATTAAAGAATATTTAATTGCTATTAAAGGACCATTAACTACACCAGTTGGCGGAGGTATTCGTTCTTTAAACGTTGCTCTACGCCAAGAATTAGATCTTTTTGTTTGTTTACGCCCAGTAAGATGGTTTGAAGGCGTACCATCTCCAGTAAAAAGACCTCAAGATACAGATATGGTTATCTTCCGTGAAAATACAGAAGATATTTATGCTGGAATTGAGTATGAAAAAGGTTCTGAGGCTGTTTCTAAATTAATTAACTTTTTACAACAAGAAATGGGAGTTAATAAAATTAGATTTCCTGAAACATCTGGAATTGGAATTAAACCAGTTTCTGAAGAAGGAACAAGCCGTTTAGTAAGAGCTGCGATTAATTATGCGATTAAAGAAGGTCGTAAATCTGTAACTCTAGTACATAAAGGTAATATTATGAAATATACAGAAGGTGCATTTAAAAACTGGGGTTATGAGTTAGCAGAAAAAGAATTTGGGGAAAAAGTATTTACTTGGGCTCAATATGATCGTATCAAAGAAGAGCAAGGATCTGATGCTGCTAATAAAGCACAGGCAGAGGCAGAAGCAGCAGGAAAGATTATTATCAAAGATTCTATTGCAGATATCTTCCTTCAACAAATTCTTACTCGTCCAAAAGAGTTTGATGTAGTGGCGACAATGAACCTAAATGGGGATTATATCTCTGATGCATTAGCGGCACAGGTTGGTGGAATCGGTATTGCACCTGGTGCAAATATAAATTATGAAACAGGCCATGCAATTTTTGAAGCAACACATGGAACTGCTCCAAAATATGCTGGTTTAGATAAAGTAAATCCATCTTCTGTTATTCTCTCAGGGGTTCTAATGCTTGAACATTTAGGATGGACAGAAGCAGCACAATTAGTAATTCAATCTGTGGAAAATACAATTGCTTCTAAAGTTGTTACCTATGACTTTGCTCGTTTGATGGAGGGCGCAACGGAAGTGAAATGCTCAGAATTCGGTGATGAATTAATTAAGAACATGGGTTAATAACAAATAGAAGAAGAGATAGTCTCATCTCTTCTTCCTTTTTGTCTAAAATAGCAGTTTGGTGTATTGGATTAGAATGGGATAAGCTAATATGAAATAGTGTTACTAGATTTGAGTAAAAGGGGACTCTGCCTAGTAAATTGCCTATTAGTGGCTCATGCATTCTTGGTCTAATAAGGGGGATATTATATGGTTAAGCGCAAGAAAATTTCAATCATTGGTGGTGGATTTACGGGATCCACAACAGCATTTCTACTTGCTCAAAAAGAGCTTGGAGATATTGTTTTATTAGATGTTCCGCGAAATGAAAATGCAACTAAAGGTAAAGCCTTAGATATGTTTGAAGCGAGTCCTGTACAAGGGTTTGATGCAAATATTATTGGAACATCCGATTATAAGGATACTGCAGATTCTGATATTGTCATTATTACAGCTGGTATGGCAAGAAAACCAGGTATGAGTAGAGATGATCTTGTACAGACAAATCAATCCATTATGATATCAGTAACGAGGGAAATAGTGAAATATTCCCCTAATTGTATCATTATTGTACTTACGAATCCTGTTGATGCAATGACTTATACAGTCTATAAGGAATCAGGTTTTCCGAAAAATAGGGTTATTGGTCAGTCAGGTGTCTTAGATACCGCTCGTTTTCGAAGCTTTGTTGCGATGGAGCTAAACCTTTCTGTTAAAGATATTACAGGAATTGTATTAGGAGGACACGGAGATGATATGGTTCCGCTTATACGCTATTCGTATGCAGGTGGAATCCCGTTAGAATCGCTCATTCCGAAGCATAGATTGGAAGAGATTATTGAAAGAACAAGAAATGGTGGTGCCGAAATCGTAAATCTACTTGGGAATGGAAGCGCTTATTATGCTCCGGCGGCTTCATTAGTGGATATGTGTGAGGCAATTATGAAAAGTCAAAGACGAGTTCTTCCAACCATTGCTTATTTAGAAGGAGAGTACGGGTATAACGATCTTTATCTAGGTGTCCCTACGATTTTGGGCGGTAATGGAATCGAACAAATTATAGAACTTGATTTAACAGAAGATGAAAAAGCAGCATTAGAAAAATCTGTTCATTCCGTTCGTCATGTAATGACAGTATTAAATTGAATAAATGAGAAAAATCGGTCGAACATAAAAGTTAGCCGATTTTTTTATGGAATTAATTAAGTTACAAGCCTAGTTTTTCTAATAGTATCATTGTTATAGCCTGCGCGTTTAAATCAATACTTCCTTTTGGAAATAGTAACGAAATGTTTTTTCCATTTTCGCTACACAATATATTATAATGTAAATAGGTATAAGGGGACTTAAGGGGAATTAACATATTTGGAGGCTGTATATGAAGAAAAAGGTATTAGTTGTAGATGATGAACAATCTATCGTAACTTTACTAAAGTATAATTTGCAACAGGCGGGGTATGATGTATTGACTGCCATGGACGGAGAAGAAGGATTGAATCTAGCTTTAACTGCTAATCCAGATGTCATCCTACTTGATTTAATGTTGCCAAAAAAAGATGGGATGGATGTTTGTAAAGAACTACGCCAACAGAAAGTGTTAACTCCTATATTAATGTTAACAGCAAAAGATGATGAGTTCGATAAAGTATTAGGACTTGAGCTTGGTGCAGATGATTATATGACCAAACCTTTTAGTCCGAGAGAGGTTATCGCCCGTATAAAAGCTGTTTTAAGAAGAACTCAGATGCAAGTGCCAACATCATCTAATGAAGTAAACACAGATGAGGATGAAGGTATTAAAATTGCAGAGTTGAAAGTCCTTCCTAATTATTATGAAGCCTATTTTAAAGGGGAATTATTAGAATTAACGCCTAAAGAATTTGAGCTATTATTATATCTTGTAAAAAACAAAGGCAGAGTTTTAACAAGAGACCAGCTGTTAAGTGCAGTTTGGAACTATGACTTTGTAGGCGATACAAGAATTGTAGATGTACATATTAGTCATTTACGAGAGAAAATTGAAGAAAATACAAAAAAACCTATATATATTAAAACAATTCGTGGTTTAGGCTATAAATTAGAGGAACCAAAGTAAATGAAGAGTTTTAAATCCCGATTAATGGCTAGTGTTTTATTTACTATTTTTATCGTGTTTTTATTTGTTGCTATTTTTATTGAGTCTTATAATAAGAAAACCTTTATGGATTCTTTTGATCACCGCCTAGAAAGAGAAGCTACATTAATAGCAAATCAAATAATGAATAACGGTAGGATTTTAAAAGTTAATAATGATTTAATAATCGAATATAGCGAAGCATTAGAGTTACAGATTACGATTATTAATGAATCTGGCGAGATATTGTTCAATGTGGGAGAGCTGCAGACAGATGAAGAATATGAAAATCAAATGCAGGCTTTGTTATTAAATGAAAAAGTAAATGCCGTTGCGATTGATGGTAACCCTAACTTTCATTTTTACCAACTGGAGCTTTCTGATGAAGAAGGCGGCCAAGGTTATTTGCTAATAGGGGCAAAAGTAGACGAGATAGAAAATGCATACCAACATATCAATTGGATTATTTTTTCTTCGTTTGTATTTTCATTCATAGTAATTTATCTAGTTGGTTATAAATTAATTTATCGTTACACAAGGCCAATTGAGTCGGCTACCAAAGTTGCTGTTGATTTGGCAAATGGCAATTATCATGCTAGAACATATGAAGATCGAGTAGATGAGACAGGGATTCTTAGTTCTTCTCTTAATAAGGTTGCCAAAGATATGCAAGAAATGGTAAAAGCACAAGAAATACAAGAAGATCGTTTAGGTACTTTGATTGAGAGTATTAGTAGTGGCCTTCTTTTAATAGATAGCAGAGGGTATATTAATTTAATCAATAAATCCTATAAAGATATTTTCTCTGTTCGTTCAGCTGACTATCTTTATAAACAATATTATAAAGTTATTCCATATAGACAAGTTACAGATCTTGCGGAAGAAATTTTTATGACAGAACATAAAGTTATTCGAGACATGACACTTGAAATTAAAAATGAGAAAAAGAGCTTTCAGGTTTATGGAGTTCCCATTATTGGGACAAATGATAGGTGGATGGGGATTTTGCTCGTTTTTAATGATATTACGGAGTTGAAGAAGCTAGAACAAGTTCGGAAAGACTTTGTAGCCAATGTTTCACACGAGTTAAAAACGCCTATTACTTCTATTAAGGGATTTTCTGAAACACTTCTTGATGGGGCGATGGAAGATAAAGAGACGCTGGAAGAATTTTTGCGAATTATTTTAAAAGAGAGCCATCGATTACAGACTTTAATTCAAGATCTTCTAGATTTATCAAAATTAGAACAACATCACTTCTCTTTAAATAAAGACGAGTTTAATTTGGTGGAAATTTTAAATAAGGCAACAAAAATGCTAGAAGGTCGAGCAGAGGCGAAAAATATAAAACTGAAATTTCCTCAATCAAATGAAATTATCCAGATTCAAGGAGATAGAAGTCGGTTAACTCAAGTCTTTTTAAATTTAATCACAAATGCTGTGATTTATACTCCAAACGATGGCGAAATCAACGTCTATGTTGTGGAAAAGAAAAAGAAAATTGAAGTTAGAATTCAAGATACAGGAATTGGAATCGATTCGGCAGAAATTCCAAGAATATTTGAGCGCTTTTATCGCGTAGATAAAGCAAGAAGTAGAAATTCTGGCGGAACAGGGCTAGGTCTTGCAATTGTTAAGCATTTAGTTGAATTACATAGAGGAACGATTCATGTGGAAAGTGAAATGGGTGTAGGAACTACCTTCACGGTTATTTTGCACAAGGAATTTCCATTTTAAGGACAGGGGATACTGACATCGGTATCCTCTTTTTTCTAAATCTAGCACATTTTCCTATGGTATCAGCGCCAGTTCACACGGCGCTAAACGGTGCCTTCCGCTTTTCACTGTCTAGCTTCAGTGCCTATCGGTTAGCAAACTTCCGACTATCTCCCTACGATAAGTCAACATCGACTCACTGCCGTTCCTCGTGTTTCCTTTATCTCAGTCGAGAGTCTCCAGTTTGTAC
>NZ_JBQKKM010000086.1:0-10117 GCF_052116745.1 Niallia sp. Sow4_A1
AAAAACCAAATGGATGGAGCCACCTTTGAATAGGTATTTACCTTTTTGGCTCTAAACAAGGAGGATAATCAGACTGAAAATTGCGACAATATTTATGCAACACTAGTGATATTATATTTTTAATAAAATGATAATAAAAAACACCTAAATAAGGATGAAAACTTGAAAACAAGTTTTATTTACATTTGATTTAATGATATTTTGTTTTTAAATTTTTATAATATTTTGAATGCGTAAAATTTAATGGGATATTCTCGTAAATTTACTAGCTGGGAAAGTTTTTTATAGAGGCTATTTTCCACTCAATTTATATATTTTGCTCAAAATAGTTCCATTTTAACAAGACTATAATTCAATCATTAAAAATTGGTTGCCTAGCTAAGAAGAGAGATTATATGTATAATATTATCTTTTATTTCATTCATAGGATTAAAAAAGAAGCTGGGACAAAACTAAATAACTAATCTTTAAAGACGAACAATCTTTAATTTATCTCTTAAATAAAGCTACTTTCTCATGGTTATCTATGTTTTTAAATCTAGATAAGTGTAAAAACTAAGTCGTTCCATTGCGCTATGGACGCACGATGCGCCGGGGAGGAAGCTAAGCCTCCTCGCATGCGCTGCGGGGTCTAAAGCGTCTCTATTTCCCGCAGGAGTCGAGCGTCCTCCGCTCCATTTCACTTCGTTTTTAAAACTTTTTCTAAAAAAACAAACACGAACTATAATGTAATTTAATTACATTATAGTTCGTGTTTGTTGTTGATTGAAATACTTATGTCCCAGCCTCTTTTTTCTTAAGCATTAACAGTTGGTAGAATCGAAGCACCCATCAAGTATTCATCTACTTTTCTAGCTGCTTCTCTTCCTTCATTAATCGCCCAAACAATTAAGCTTTGTCCTCTGCGGGCATCACCTGCTGCGAAAACACCTTCAAGATTTGTTTCAAAATCACCGTATGCTGCAGCAACTTTTCGATTCATTGTTTCAATACCAAAGTGCTTTAATACTGGCTGTTCAGGACCTTCAAAGCCAATTGCGATAAAAACTAACTGTGCTGGCCATACTTTTTCTGTTGCGGGAATTTCTTTGAAAATAAATGTCCCATCTTCTTGCTTTATTTTTTCCATTGATACAGTGTGTAATTCTTTTAATTTACCATTATCGTCTTTTACCATCTTCTTCGTCTGAATTCCATACTGTCTAGGATCTTCCCCAAACTTCTGTTCCGCTTCTTCGTATGCATATTCTAATGTAAAGACATTTGGTGCTGCTGGCCACATATTATCACTTGTGCGCATTAGCCCAAGCTTAGGATGTTTACCAAATTGGACGACGCTTTTACAGTTTTGGCGAAGAGCTGTTGCGACACAATCAGCTCCTGTATCTCCCCCACCAATAACAATGACATCCTTGCCTTCTGCATCAATAAAGTTTCTATCTCTCAAATTAGAATCTAGCAAACTTTTGGTTACACCTGATAAATAGTCCATTGCAAAGTGCACACCTTGTGCATCTCTACCTTCCATTACTAAATCTCTTTGCTTTTGAGCACCAGTACAAAGAATCACAGCATCATAGTTTTCTCTTAATTCTTTTGCAGTTATATCTTTTCCTACTTCTGTATTGGTAATAAAATCAATACCTTCTTGGGAAAGAAGCTTAATTCTACGCTCTACGTCTTTTTTCTCTATTTTCATATTTGGAATACCATACATTAATAACCCACCTGGTCTATCTGCTCTTTCATAAACGGTTACAGAATGGCCAGCTTGATTTAATTGATCTGCACTAGCAAGTCCTGCTGGACCAGACCCAATGATGGCTATCTTTTTTCCTGTTCTCTTTTGAGGAATTCGTGGTTGGATCCACCCGTTTGCAAACCCCTTATCGATAATAGTACGTTCGATATTCTTAATCGCAACAGCTGGATCAGAGATTGCAACTGTACAAGAACCTTCACATGGAGCTGGACATGCACTACCAGTGAATTCTGGAAAGTTATTTGTCTTTAATAATCTGTCTAATGCTTCTTTCCATCTCCCTTTATATACAAGGTCATTCCACTCAGGGATTAAGTTATGGATCGGGCAGCCAGATGTGCTTCCGGCAATTTCCATTCCAATATGGCAGAATGGTGTAGCACAATCCATACATCTTGCTCCTTGTCTTTCTAGTACCTCATCAGCGAAAGGAGCAGAATATTTTTTATAATCTTTTAGGCGGGAAAGCGGATTTCTCTCTTCCGCTTCCTCCCGTTTAAATTCCATGAAACCAGTTGCTTTACCCATTCTGTTCTCTCCTTTCTACTGCACTAATACGGTTATTTTATCTGATTGTTTTTTTTTGTCTTGTTTGGAATTATTCTCAAATGCTTCCATGGAAGCTGCTTCTTCTGATAATCCACTTTCTAGTCCTTTTTGGATGTTTGCAATCATTCGTTTATAGTCTTTCGGAATTACTTTAACAAACTGTTGTACATAATTTTCCCAATTAGCAAGTACTTGTTGACCTACTAAGCTATCTGTTTCTACCACATGTTTTTCAATTAGTCCTTGTATTCTCTCTATTTCTGCTCGATCTTCTAGTGCTTCAAAAATAATCATTTCTTTATTGCATAATGTTTTGAATTGGTCTGCGTCTTTCGATAATACATAGGCTATGCCACCAGACATACCAGCTGCAAAGTTTTTACCCACATCTCCTAAAATAACAACTTCTCCACCAGTCATATATTCTAAGCCATGGTCGCCAATGCCTTCTACGACAATATTTGCACCACTGTTACGTACGGCAAATCGCTCTCCTGCTTTTCCATTTATAAATGCTTCTCCACCTGTCGCACCGTAAAATGCTACATTGCCAATAATAACATTATCTTTTGCTGTATAAGAATTTATCGCTGATGCTTTAGCAACAATTCTCCCACCGGATAGCCCTTTTCCGATGTAGTCATTCGCATCTCCTGTTAAATAAAGACTCATACCTTTAGGGATAAACGCGCCGAAGCTTTGACCTGCTGATCCGGTGAAATGAAGATTAATTGTATTTTCTGGTAATCCAGATTCTCCGTAATGCCTTGAAATTTCGCTACCTACAATAGTACCTGTAACTCGATTTGTGTTTCGGATTGTATAATGTAAATCTAATGTTTCCTTGTTTTTTATCGCATTTTGAACTGCTGGTAGAATCTTCTGTATGTCTAAGCTTTCATCAATCTTGTGATTTTGCGGTGTTTGGAATGTTCTTGGACCATCCACTTTATATAATAGCTTAGATAAATCTAAGTCCTTCGCTTTCCAATGCGTTTTCGCTTCTTTGCTAACAGTAAGCACATCTGTTCTTCCGACCATTTCTTCTACTGTGCGGAATCCTAACTGTGCCATTAGCTCACGTACCTCTTCTGCAACAAAGCGCATAAAGTTTACGATATGATTAGGATCTCCAGCAAATTTATATCGCAATTCTGGATTTTGTGTTGCAATTCCAACTGGACAAGTATCTAAATGACATGCACGCATCATCACACAACCCATTACAATTAACGGAGCTGTTGCAAAACCAAATTCTTCTGCTCCCATCAAGGCTGCAAGAACAACATCTTTTCCTGTCATTAACTTCCCATCTGTTTCAAGGACGACTCGACTTCGTAAACCGTTCAACATTAATGTCTGATGGGCTTCTGCTAAACCAAGCTCCCATGGAAGACCAGTATGTTTAATACTTGTTTTAGGCGATGCTCCTGTTCCCCCATCATAACCACTCACTACTATAACATCGGCAGCACCTTTGGCAACACCTGCTGCAATAGTTCCAATTCCACCTTTTGAAACTAATTTAACGGAAATGCGTGCATCTCTATTCGCGTTTTTAAGATCATGGATAAGCTGTGCTAAATCTTCAATGGAATAGATATCATGGTGTGGTGGAGGAGAAATTAATCCTACACCTGGCGTTGAGCCACGTACTTCTGCAACCCATGGATATACTTTATTTCCAGGCAACTGTCCGCCTTCACCAGGCTTTGCACCTTGGGCCATTTTAATCTGCAATTCTTTCGCATTGATTAAATAATGACTTTTAACTCCGAATCGACCAGAGGCGATTTGTTTAATATTGCTTCTCCGATTATCGCCATTTTCATCCATTGTATAACGGGATGGATCTTCTCCACCTTCTCCACTATTGCTGCTTGCACCTAATCGGTTCATCGCGATTGCCAATGTTTCATGGGCTTCTTTACTTAGAGAACCAAATGACATAGCTCCTGTTTTAAATCTTTTAACAATGGAATCAACAGATTCCACTTCATTAATATCAATCGGCCGTCTTGATGGATCAAAAGCAAATAAATTACGCAAGAAACTCATGCTTTCCTCGTTAGCCGCTTCAGAAAATTGTTTAAATAATCCGTAGTCACCTTGTCGACATGCCCACTGTAACGTATGGATTGTTTTTGGATTAAAAGCATGGTGTTCCCCGCCTTTTCTCCATTGGAAATCACTTCCAGAATCTAATGTTTCATCGATTGATTCTTGATAGCCTAATAAATGCCTTTTTGTTGCTTCTTCCGCAATAATATCTAATCCGATACCACCTAGCTGAGAAACAGTGCCAGTAAAGTATTGATCAATTACTTCTTTGCCAATCCCGACTGCTTCAAAAATTTGTGCACCACGATAGCTTTGTACAGTAGAAATACCCATTTTAGACATTACTTTTACTACGCCTTCTGTAACTACTGTATTGTATCGCGCTACAATTTCTTCATAGGAAAGGGATAAGATGCCATCCTCTACTGCTTGATTATATGTCGCATATACCAAATATGGATTAATAGCATCCGCACCGAATCCAATTAGACTCGCAAAATGGTGTACTTCTCGAACTTCGCCAGACTCTACAATAATACTTGCCTTCGTACGAAGTCCTTTTTTAATTAAATCTTGATGCAAAGCACTAACAGCAAGTAGAACAGGAATAGCTTTTTCTTCTCTATTCATTGCACGATCAGATAAAATAAGCAATGATACACCTTGTGTGATAGCTTCTTCTGCCTTTTGCATAAGGTTGTTTAAACTTTCCTCTAAATTATCTGTAAATAAAGCATCTATTGTTCTAGCTGTAAACTCAAGTTTAGCATTGGTGCGTAATTGTTCAACATCGCCATTAGATAGAATCGGTGTTTTCAGTTGTATTCTATGACAATTGCTTTCATCTGGATGTAATAAATCACCTTCTGCACCTATCCAAGAAAGAGTCGAGGTTACTAGTTGTTCGCGAATTGCATCAATCGGCGGATTGGTTACTTGTGCAAATAATTGTTTGAAATAATTAAATAATGACTGTGGCTTATTAGATAATACAGCAAGCGGCGTGTCATTTCCCATTGATCCAATCGGGTCTTTACCTTCTAATACAACTGGAATCAGATTTTTTTGCACATCTTCATACGTGTAACCGAAAGCTTTTTGCCTTGCAAGTAAATCAGCAAATGTCTCCGCCTTTTCTTCTATGTTTTCCTCTAAGCGCACAACTTCCTCTAGCCACTCTGTATATGGATGCTCAGAAGCAATCGAGTTTTTAAGCTCTTCATCGGAAACAATGCGTCCTTCTTCTAAATCAATCAACAGCATTTTTCCAGGACTTAAGCGCTCTTTATAAAGAATATTTTCTTCTTCAACTGGAATAACGCCAACCTCTGAAGAGAAAATGATGTAATCATCTTTCGTGACATAATATCTTGCTGGGCGTAAGCCGTTACGATCAAGAATCGCGCCAATTTGTTTACCGTCTGTAAAAGTAATCGCCATTGGACCATCCCATGGTTCCATTAAGCTACTATGATATTCGTAAAAATCTCTTTTTTGTTTTGATAAATGCGGATTCTCGGTCCAAGGCTCTGGAATCATCATCATTGCCGCATGAGCCGGCGTGCGACCAGATAGAATAAAGAATTCTAATGCATTATCAAATACGGACGAGTCACTACCATTGGAATCTAAGATTGGTAACACTTTTTCTAAATCAGCTCCAAAAACCTCTGATGCAAATTGCTGCTCCCTTGCTTTCATCCAGTTAAAGTTGCCTCGTAATGTATTTATTTCTCCATTATGGATTAAATATCGATTTGGATGAGCTCTTTCCCAGCTAGGAAATGTATTTGTGCTGAAACGAGAATGTACAATTGCGAAAGCTGAAACAAATGCTGGGTCTTGCACATCTAAATAAAAGCTCTTCACTTGATCGGAAGTTAATAATCCTTTATAGACGATTGTGCTTGATGAGAGACTCGCAAAGTAAAATTCTTTTTCTTCCTCGCTTCCCCACTTTTCTGCTAGTTTTCTAATTATATATAATTTTCGTTCAAACGTTAACTTATCTTTATTTGATTGATTGGATTGAATGAATACTTGACGAATCACCGGACAACTTTCTTGTGCAACTTTTCCGATTTTTCTGAATTCGGTTGGGACAGTTCTCCAACCAAGAAGTACTTCTCCTATCTCTTCAATATATTCGTTAATCTTTGTTTCAATTTGATTTCGATTTGGGTCATCCTTTGAAAAAAAGACCATTCCAACTGCATATTTTCCACTCTCTGGTAGATTAATATCTGTTAATTCTTTTCGAAAGAAGGCATCTGGAATTTGTACCATTAATCCAGCACCGTCTCCTGTTAATGGATCACTACCTTGCCCACCACGGTGATCTAATTTACAAAGCATGCTTAATCCTTTTGTGACAATGTCGTGCGTCGCTTCCCCTTTTATATGAGCGTACAGTCCGATTCCACATGCATCATGTTCAAATTCCGGTCTATATAAGCCCTGCGCTTTTTCCATTTGGTTGTACGTCATTTCAACCACCCCTGTCAGATTTTCTAACAAATTTTTTTATTCAGATAATTCAATTATACTATACAAATTCATATGTACAATATATCATTTAGATAGAAACAATCTAAAAATGAGATAATTAAAAAGAAGGTCGATAAAAATGGAACTGAGACAACTAAAATATTTTATTGAAGTAGCGGAAAGGGAACATGTATCAGCCGCTGCAGAACATCTGCATGTTGCCCAATCTGCTGTTAGTCGTCAAATTGCTAACTTAGAAGATGAGTTAGGTGTGCAATTATTTGAGCGGGAGGGTAGAAACGTGAAACTGACTTCCATTGGAAAGATATTTCTAACCCATTCTCTTGCCATAGTCAAATCGGTTGACCGTGCCATTGAACAAGTAAATGCCTACTTGGATCCAGAAAGAGGCTCTATAAAAATTGGCTTTCCAACAAGTCTTGCAAGCCACTTACTACCAACGGTTATTTCTGCTTTCAAAGAAAAACATCCAAAAGTGAAATTCCAATTGCGGCAAGGATCCTATCATTTTTTAACAGAAGGGGTAAAAAATAGAGACTTAGATTTAGCCTTCTTGGGTCCAGTACCAACAGACGATTTTTTATTAACAGGAAACATATTGTTCACTGAAAAAATATTTGCTTTACTACCAAGTAATCATTTTTTAAGCGAAAGAAGATCCCTTCGCTTACGGGATTTACGCAATGATGAATTTGTTTTATTTCCGGAAGGCTATATTTTGCAAAAAATCGCTATTGACGCTTGCAAACAAGAAGGATTTTTACCGAATATAAATGCGGAAGGCGAAGATTTAGATGCGATTAAAGGATTGGTGTCTGCTGGTATGGGTGTAACACTACTGCCAGAAAGCACTTTTTATGATACTGTTCCAAAGTTTACGGTGAAAATACCAATTGAAGATCCGATAATTAATCGAACTGTCGGAATTATCGTTCCGAGCAATCGGGAATCTCCACCATCTGTCCAAACCTTTCGTCGATTTGTCATCGACTTTTTCACTATTTTAGAAAAATATCAATAATGGGATGGGATAAGGGTCTCAAACTTTTAGTTAAAGTTAGACCCTTACTTCCCTACCCATTATTTATTTTTCTAAAACTTCCTTCACTAAGGAATGGAAAATAGATAAAGCGTGATTGATAGGCTCTGGGGTTGTCAAATCGACACCAGCCGTTTTGAGAAGCTCGAGTGGATAGTCAGAACTTCCACTTTTTAAAAAGTCTAAGTAGTTTTCTACATCCCCTTTCTCTCCTACAATTAATTTATCAGCTATATTTATCGCTGATGCAAAACCAGTTGCATACTTATAAACATAAAAAGGACGATAAAAATGGGGAATTCTCGACCATCCATACTTCACTTGCTCATCAATGACTAAATCGCTGCCATTATATGCTTTAAATAATTCCTCATAAGTTGAATTGAAAAAATCCAATGAGAGAGGAAGCCCGTTTTCTGCTTGCTCATGCACTGTTTTTTCAAATTCGCTAAACATTACCTGTGTAAAGAAGGTACCTTTAAAACTATCAATAAAATGGTGCAGTAAATGCTCTCTTTTTAATGGATCCTGCTCTAATTTTAATAAATGTCTTATTAACAATACTTCATTCACAGTAGAAGCGACTTCCGCAACAAAAATGCTATAGCCTGCACTTATTTGTGGCTGATGTTTACTACTAAAATAGGAATGCATCCCATGTCCACATTCATGAGCTAATGTAAATAAGCTATCTAAATCGTCCCGATGGTTTAGCAGAATAAATGGATGTACACCATATAATCCTAAATTATAAGCACCTGAACGTTTCCCAGGTGTTTCCCGTACATCTAAGTAACGCTTTTCTTTAAAACTTTTTAGCACTGCGATATATTCTTCACCTAATGGTTTTAATGCATCCACCATTATTTGAAATGCGTCATCATAGCTAATCTCTTCTTTGGCTGCTTCTCCGACTAATGGAACACTTAAATCATAGGCATGCAGTTCTTTGAGCTGAAGTCGCTTTTTGCGAAACTTCATATAGTCATCCATATAAGGTAAGTTCTTTCTTGTAGTCTCAATTAAATTATTATACACTTCTACTGGGACTTGGTCTCCAAACAAACTTTTTTCTAAAGCAGAAGGATAATTTCTTAATTTTGCTGTTTTTACATTATTTTTCACTGCAGCACTAAAGGTTGTTGCAATCGTATTTTTCATGCCTATATATGGTTTATAATAGGCTAGGTATGCTTCTTTCCGTACATTTCGATCTTCACTTTCGATTCTTTTTGCATACATTCCCCTTGTTAGCTCAATTTTTTCTCCATCTTCATTTGTTACTTCTCCAAATGTAATATCTGCATTATTTATCATTCCGAATACATTGCTCGGTACACCTAATGCTTCTCCTAGTTCGGACAAAATCTCTTCTTTTTCTTTGCTTAATACATGCTTCTTATAGCGAAAAGACTCTAATAAGTCTTTTTCAAAATAAGCTAATCCTGTCTCAGCTTTTATGTAGGCTTTTAATTTGCTTTCTTCTAATGACAATAAAAAAGGCATAAAAAAGGAGGTAGCTCTACTATATTTCTGCCCTACATAGCGAGCTTTTTCAATTAGACTTTGGGCATGGGTATTACGCGTATCTAAGTCTAATAGAAGCATTCCATAAGCATATACTTTTCGATAGATAAAACTAGTTTCCTCTGATAAAGTAAGATATGCTAATAAGCTTGCCCCGTCTGAAATATTACTATTGAAAGTGGCAAGCTCCTCGATTTTTTTCTCCAATAATTGAAGATCGTTTTCCCAATCTTCTTCTGTTTTATAAATATCCCTCAAATTCCATTTTTCCAAATCTGTAACTTCTTCCCTTGTTTTATATGTATTCATAAACTTCCTCCTATTCATTGGTTTTCTATATTTCACTTGTTATCATGAAATGAAAAGATATGTTTATGCTTAAATCATACCTAGCAATATCCTATTATGTAAAGTATAAACGCTTCTATCGAATTGTACGGGAGTTTTCCAAAATTATCATTATTGTTCCATAATACTTTTTTTCAATACTTGTAATAATTGGAGGTCGATTGAACGGAATTTGTCTAATAAATAACAAAGCTTTGAAGAGAATCCATAAGGTATGAGTAAAATGTTTGTGGGAGAATAAATATCCTTTTTGTCTAGTTGGGGGACGAGTCCCCCAACTAGACAAAAAGGCCACCAAGCGAAAGCGCGGTAGCTGGAAAAAA
>NZ_JBQKKM010000087.1:0-9608 GCF_052116745.1 Niallia sp. Sow4_A1
CACTCCCTTTTCAGCCTAAATTTGTTTTTTTCAGCCAAACTCACTCCCTTTTCAGCCTAAATTTGTTTTTTTCAGCCAAACTCACTCGCTTTTCAGCCAAATTTGTTTTTTATGCCATAACCACTCCCTTTTCAGTCAAATTTGTTTTTTATCAGCCAAAGCCACTCCCTTTTTAGCCAAATTTGTTTTTTATCAGCCATAACCACTCCCTTTTCAGCCAAATTTGTTTTTTATCAGCCATAACCACTCCCTTTTCAGCCAAATTTGTTTTTTATCAGCCAAAACACTCCCTTTTCAGCCAAAACCATCAACTTCTCCAAAAATTAAAAGAAAAGCAGAGGACTATCCCCCCTGCTTTTCCCATCAATACTTACGCTACATCTTCATCCTTTTTCTGCGAATTAACAAGAATTTTCTCCAGTTCTTCTAATGATCTACCTTTTGTTTCAGGTACAAACTTCCAAATAAATAGTGCTGATAATAGACTCATAATTCCATAGAAGGAATAGGTTAAGCCACCACTTACCTCCATCATCGCTGGGTATGTGGAAGAAATAAAGTAGTTTGCTGCCCATTGTGCTGCTACCGCAATTGCAACAGCTTGTGCTCTAACTCTATTCGGGAAGATTTCTGAGATTAGCACCCACACTACTGGTCCCCATGACATCATAAAGGATGCAGTATAAATAATAATGAATATCAAGGTCGCAATGCCAATTTTGTTTGAGAAAGCCATAGCAGCTACTCCAAACATACCAATTGTCATTCCAACAGAACCAATAATTAATAGTGGCTTACGTCCAAATTTATCAACCGTAAAGATGGCGATAAGAGTAAACACAACATTGACTAAGCCCATAATAATCGTTTGGAACATGGAAGCATCTCTTGCCGCACCCATGCTTTCAAAAATACGTGGGGCATAATAAAGAGCTACATTGATTCCAACGAATTGCTGAAAGACTGATAATAATATTCCAACAACTACAATTTTTTTGCCGAAAGTAAACAGCTTTGCTTTTGATTTATTGTTTTCATTAAAGGATGCCTTAATTTCAAACATAGTCGCTTTGGCCATTGTTTTTTCATATATTCTGGACAAAACAGTCATTGCCTTTTCATCCTGATTCTTCGACACAAGATAACGTGGTGTTTCTGGAACCGTGAATAATAACACCAAGAATAGGATTGCAGGTATTGCTTCAGATAGGAACATATAGCGCCAACCAATGTCATTTAACCATTCCAACGTTTGCCCACTTGCAATACCCCAGTTTACAAAATAAACGACAAGCATTCCAAAGATAATCGCAAATTGGTTTAAAGAAACCAATGTACCTCTAATTTTTGGAGGTGCCATTTCCCCGATATACATAGGTGAGATTGCTGAAGCTAAGCCGACACCAATTCCCCCAATAATTCGATAGATGTTAAAAGTAATGAGTAGAGCATAGCTTGGTTCTCCTTGTGTGAAAAACAAAAATTCTGGAAACGCAGATCCAAGAGCTGAAATTAAAAATAGTACCGCTGCAATAATAAGGGAATATTTGCGTCCGAAATTTGTAGCGAAGTAACCAGATATAAACCCACCAATAATACAACCTATTAAAGCACTTGAAACGGTAATTCCATGTACAAGGGAACTAAGACCTAATCCATCTGAAAAATAGGCTTGAAGGGATCCTTCTGCTCCAGAAATTACTGCTGTATCATAACCAAATAACAAGCCTCCAAGTGTCGCAACCAACGTGATTAGTACAATATAAAAATAACTATTTTTATTTACCATATGTTTGAAAGAGACTTAATCTCCTTCTTTCCTCCCCTCTTATGATTACTGATAGCCTTTTCATTTCAGCTAATAATAATCACTTTTTTAGTATTCATAGTATTTTTTAGTCTACTAACCTCCTAACCTAACAATACTAAGATGATTCCGTTTTCATTTCTATTTAATAAAGCACTTCATTCATTCATTCATTTCATACTATTAAATTATCATGAAAGCGTATTCTTGATAGCGATTTCACCTTCACTTTTTTGTTATCATCTAGACTTTCTTGTAAAATCCTTACTTCTCTTTGTTTTATTAAGGATTGTTTAGCAATGCTCAGCACTAAAAAAACAGCGACCAATGATCGCTGTTTTTACTGCTGATATTTTAGTCTATATTCACTCGGGCTCATTCCCGTCTCTTTTTTAAATACTCTACTAAAATAGTTGGGATCTTTATAACCTATGTTTAACGCAATTTCCTTCAATGGCACATTGGGATCTAATAAATGCTCTTTCGCCTTTTCTAAACGTGTTTTCGTTAAATAGTCAATAAATGTTACCTGGAATCGTTCTTTAAATAATTTACTTAAATAATAGGAGCTTATTCCAATATGATCGGCGACTTCTTCAAGCGAAATAGCTTTATAAAAATTTTTATCCATATAGTCTTTTGCTTGCAACAATAATGCGCGTATCCCATTTGATCGCCACTCTCCAAGATGCTTTATAACGAGCAATAAGTGTGCTTTCGCTGCCTCTTTTATTTGCATGGAGTTATCAAATTTTCCTAAACTCGTTTCAATTTCTTCTTCAAACCCTAGCTCCTTCATTGAACGAATTAAGATGATAAAGAAATTCTCGATTGCTTTATGAATCATGCTTAGTTGAAAATCAGATGCCTGCTGAATAGTTTGAAAATAGGTTTCGAACATTTGCAATCCTTTTTGAACTTCCCCTTTCTTAACCGCATCCAGTAATTCTTTTTCCACCTCAAAAGGAATTAGCTCTTTTCGTTTTTGTTTCACTCGATTATTATAAGTCATATAGGCTGCACTTGGATGGCTATGCACGAGCTCTAATGCATAGATTGCCTCTTTATAGGAATCAGAAAACTGTTGCACATTTGAGACAAGCGTCCCCACACCTGCATATATATGGCACTGTTCAAGTTGATTCTGCACATCATGAATTATCTTTCGTGCAAAGTCATCTCTTATTTCACCATTTGGTTTCTCATTTTGATTAATTAATGTTAATATCGGAACTTGGAACCCCGTTAATGGCCCAACCAAACATTGTAGGTTTTGTTCCTGTAACGCTTGTTTTAGTATTCGATACCACCGGCTTTTCACTTCTCTACTTGGATGCTGGTTCTCTGATGCAAAGGAAAAAACGGCGACAAAGCCTTGCTTCTGTTCAAGATCTAGCCATTCATCCCACTCTTCTTGGTTAAATTCATATACATAGTCCATAATAAAAGATACAATAAATTCCATTTCAATAACCGAGCTTACTCTCTCCAGGCGATGATTCATTTCCTGCTTTTTCATGACCTCTTGCTTTTCCTGTTCAATCTCTTCGGCCATTCCGTCAAAAGCCTCTAAAACTTCCGAAACCTTACTCGGCTTAAGTAAATATTCTTTAATACCAAATTTCATTGCTTCCCGTGCATAATCAAATGTATCAAAAGCAGAAACCATTACATACTTAATAGTTGGATGGGAGGCATGTATCTGTCTTATCGCTTCAATCCCATCAAATTCTGGCATCTTAATATCCATAAATACTAAATCTGGCTTTTGGGAAATAGCAAGCTCAACTGCTTCTTTCCCATTTTCCGCTTCTGCAATGACTTCAAAATTAGAGCGATTTCGGCTAAGCATGAGCTTCAGTCCTTCTCTTTCAATCGGTTCATCGTCTACTAGCATTATTTTTATCACGAATAAGCCCCCTTCCTATCTTTATTCAAGCTAATGATCACTGATGTACCTTCGCCCAGAGTTGAACGAATCTTTACCTGACTATTTTTATCGAATAATTTAATCCTTTTAATCACATTACTCATCCCTATTCCAGTAGAATGGCCAGAGCCTTTATTCGTTGTAGATTTTTCTCTATCCTCCCTCAAGTCCATTAATTGGTCGATTGTCTCCTGAGCCATCCCTACTCCATTGTCCGTTACTTCTATCCATATTTTTTGATTTTTTTCATAGATTGATACAGTAATAATAGCCCCTTTTGCCATACTTTCAATTCCATGTATAAATGCATTTTCTATTATTGGCTGCAAGGTAAGACATGGAATCGGTATCGATAAACAAGCTGGGTCGATCTCTTCCTTAAATTCCACTCTTTGGCCAAAACGTGTTTTTTGGATAAAAAAGTATTCCCTCACAATTACCACTTCATCCTTTAATATCGTTTGGCGATCCAGACTGCCAATATTATAACGAAGTAAAGTTGAAACGGAAGAGATTAATTCACATGTTCGCTCTGCCCCTTCAATATAAGCGGTTTTCGAAATAGTATTCAGTGTATTAAAAAGGAAATGAGGATTAATTTGATTTTGCAGACTCTTTAATTCCATCTCCTTCAGTAATTGAGCTAACTTTGCTTTTTCTTCCATTTGACTAACCGACTCTAAAATGTTTTTTTTCATTTCATTAAAAGTTTTCGTTAGAAACCAAAGCTCATCCTTTTGAGATACAACAATATCTGCACGATCGTATCTCCCTGCTGAAATTTCCTCTGCTTCTCTTGTCAGACGGCCAATGGTTCTCGTTATTCCATTAGAAAACCATAATGCAAATAAAATACTCAATAGAATAATAGAAAATAGAATTGTAGTTCCCATATTTTTCGTGTGAACAATTTTTTTATCTAAGAGATACGAAACTTCTTGATATTCTGTTAGCTTTACATCAATTAAATCAAGTGCTTTCTCATGAATATAGCTCGATGTCTTTTCTACTTCCTTTAAGGAACTAGAATATTGTTGGATATCTTGGTTTTCCATTCCCTTTACTGTTTTCTCCGTTTGCTCTCGGAAATTGTCCATCATATTTACTAGGTTCTTCTTAGGAATTCCTTCTTTTTCAATCGCAATGAACTGTTGCTGTAGCTCATTAAACTTATTTTTTTCAACATCGTATAAATCTAAATTTTCCTCCAATGGTTCATGAACATAAATTTGCAGTGATTGATATGTCTGATTCGTTTCCTTTGTGATTTCATTTAACAAGAAAAAATATTCCATATTCTCATCATATAACTTCTTTACTTGTTGATTGCTATGTTCTCGAATCCAAAATAAAAGCAACAGCAAAAGTAAAATGACACCAAAATAAATCAGTAGCTTCGAACGAATTTTAATCATGAACATTCACCTTTTTCTCTACCACTGCTTCTATATCTTTTTTATAAATGATTGCTGCATCCGTATGATTTACAACCGAGATAGACTTCTGGTTTAGGAGATTTAACATTATTTCAATACTTTTCTCTCCCATTACAAAAGGTTGCTGGGCCACAATGGCATTTATATCCCCTTTATTTAACAACTCTATATTCTCATCTAATGTATCAAATGAGATAACATACAAGTCATCTTGCTTATTTAATGATCTTGCTGCAGCAACTATACCGATTCCATCTAATGAACTTGTTCCATAAAATGCAGTAATGTCCTCATGTTCTTTCAGCATCTTGTAAGCCTTCTCTTCTGCTTGTACTCTTGTTAGATTTGATTCATCTATCGCAATAACCTTCATTCCATCTTCCTTAGCTATTGCATCTTTAAATCCTTGTACTCTTAATTGATGCTGATTATAGGCATTATCCACCCCACCGGTAATGATGCCAATTGTTGCTTTTCCCCCAGTATCGTTTACTAATGCTTGCCCTGCTAGTTGACCAGCTAAATAATTATCTGTCCCAATATAAGCATTGCGTAAGCTTTCTGGTGCATCTGTATCAATCGTAATAACTGGGATTCCTGCCTTAACAGCCTTATTAATCAGTGGTGTAAAATTTTCGTTAAGCGCTTGCACAATAATGCCATCAACTTTAGCTTGGATTGCCATATCTAATAGTTTTAATTGTTCTTCTGGATTCGAACGTTTTGGTCCTTCATATTCAACAAAAACATCATTCTCTAACGCAGCTTTTTTTGCCCCTGCCCCCACTAAACGCCAATAATCATGATCCATTTCCTCTCCAATTAACGCAAAATGGTACTTTGGCAAAGGGGTCTCCTCTGAAATAACTTCTTGCATTTTCTGATCATAAATTTGAGCCTGTCTATAAGAATATAAGGAATATGCAACCGCTATCAGAAAAATGATAATTAAAATGGTATAAAAAAAGATACGTTTCATATGTTCCTCCAAATGACGTAACTAGTGTATTCTTATGTTGATAATAACATATATTTGAAAAAGGTGAACAAAAAATACAAGGAGAGAATTGGAAATAAAAATTTTTATTCTTTGTATGTACATTAAATAATTATTTTTCCTTTTCATCAAAGAAAGCCAGCACGTTAAGATTTGAGTGCTGGCTTTTTAATCCATTTAATTTTCCATCTTGGAAAGAGTTATTTTTATAAACTCTTTTTCATGGTGTTCTAATAGTTCGCGAACATCCATATCATCAATGAAGAAGTCATCAACATATTTCGTGCCTCTATAGTAATGCTGTTTCCCTTCAAAGTAAAAAATATCTGCTGTTCCCTCATACGTATAGGTTCTCTCATCTTCACAAACAATAGAAAGAGAAATCTTTTCCCCATTATAGCCCGTGAAATATTTTGATAAAGGCATATCATTTATTACCAATACATCTGAACCTATATCCCGCTGAATGGTGACAATTCCCTTAAGTTCTTCTATTCTTACTCTTCCTTTTAAAATACTAATTAGACTAAAATGTATAATAATTAACTATTGCATAATAAAGTGAAGTAAATTTCTACCACTTTACTTTAGAAATCGTATTTCGCTTCCTTTTTCTCTCTTATTTCCGAAAAGGTCTCTGTTAATACAATTGTATCTTCCACTAATCGTTCAATGCGGAATAACACATCATCATCTGTAATCTCTTTTCGATAGAAATCCTTTTCCTCAATAAATACATAGGTTTGCACAATTTGTGCTTTCATATAAGCCAAGATTGGTTTTAATTGCTGCTCCACAATTAAATAATGCTTTGCAGAACCTGCTGTAACTACAACACTTACAACTTTATCAAGGAACGCATTTTGAGGCAATAAATCAAAAATGTTTTTTAATGTAGCTGGAATCGATGCTTGGAAAACCGGTGTTCCAATAATAATGGCATCAGCTTCCATTAATGTTTTGGTCACATATCCAGCATCCCCATCATACTCTAAATAATTTCTTCCATCACTAAATGGAATATCATAATCCGCTAAGTCGAGTAACGTTATCTCCACTTCTGGATAATGTTCTGCAATAGTTTTCATTGTGTAATCCATTGCTGTTCTTGTTTTCGATCCGACTTTCGAACCGGATAATCCAACAATCTTCATATTTCTTATGCCTCCGATTTTTTCGTGTATTTTCTAATAGCCGGCAAGATTTCAGTACCAATAATTTCTACATTTTTCATGACTTTTTCAAACGGCATTCCACCAAAGTCAATTTGGGCAATATAACGTTGATGCCCAAACATTTCATGTTGATAAAGAATTTTTTCAATAATTTGTTGTGGGCTTCCGATATTCATAATATTATGCGGATCTACTCCCTGTGCAAAATGTTGTTTTGGAAATCCAGCTCCGTTCGTTTTTTTCATGCCTTCGTTAATATGCGGATACATATCCTTTAATGCTTGTTGAGATGATTCTGCTGCGTAGAAAAATCCTGCTGTTGCTACTGGCAGTTCTGCTGGGTTAAATCCACTATTACGTGCTGCTTCCCGATAGGCATCTACTGTCCGTTTAAATACAGAGGCTGGTCCTCCTAAATGTGCCATAAACATTGGTGCTCCTGCAATTCCTGCTCTAATTGCACTTGCTGGTGTTCCTCCAACAGCTCGCCAAATCGGAATAAAGCTGTTCTTAGGACGTGGTAAAACTTGTGCATTTCTCAACGGCGCACGAAATTCTCCGCTCCAATTCACTACTTCCTCTTCATTAATTTTCATTAATAATTCAAATTTTTCTTCAAATAATTCTTCATAATTACGAAGATCATAGCCTAATAAATCAAATAATCCTACTCTTGATGCACGTCCAGCAATGATTTCAGCTCGGCCTTTTGAAATTAAATCAATTGTAGCAAAATCTTCGTATACTCTAACGGGATCCGATGTACTGATTATCGTAGAGGAGCTAGCGATTTTAATATTTTTCGTTGCTTGTGCAATCGCTGATAACACAACGGAATGTGCTTGTGTAACAAAATATTCTTGATGACTTTCCCCAACACTAAAGAAATCAAGACCCGCTTGATCTGCCAATTTTGCATATTCAATTATTTCATGTACACGTTCTTCTGCAGAAACCCTTTCTCCAGTGATTGGGTTTGGCAAATGATCGCCTAGTGTATATATTCCAAACTCCAAGCCTCTGCTTGGATCTATTCCATATTTTTTCAATTCATTCACCTTTCCTCTTATAGGCTATCTTTCAATTCCTCAGGGGATTTCTCCCAATATTCATTGTTAAAATCAACAAGAAATTTCTTTAAAGCTTGTTTGGATTCATCATCCATGATGTCTAATACAAATTTTCTTTTGATTGCTTTATCAAGACTGTTTACATGCTCTGGCATTGACTTATAGCCAAAAATCCTTCTGCTTCCTTCTTTCGTTTTCGTTGCAACCAAAATTTCGCAAGCACCTGCACCAGAATAGTGAACCCCTTTCTGGTTTCTGTCCAACGCAATCCAAATGACCCAATATTTATGTGGATCTAGCTCTTCCACTTCTTCTTTCGTCACATTCTTAAAAAATACCTTTTGCTCTACTTTGCTTCTACCATGCAAAGCACCCATATCTATAAATACTTCTTGTGTTTCTCTATCGATAATAATTGGTGTCACATTCTCTAAAGAAATAGAGCCTACTCCGTACCCACCATCTCCCTTGGTAGGGTCATTTCGTAAAATATTAAATTGAGCGTTTGGCTTGGATGATCCTTCTTTTTTGTTATCCATATTTTTCACTATTTTCCTCCTTCCAGTATTATTGCTTCCTTACCCTTCACTTATATTCTCGTGTTGAACGAGAAATGCTACGAATTGCCAATACAAAAATATGTACGGACTTCTACTTAACAAGTCTCTTTCCTTCATCTATAAATTCTCGATACTTTTGTGTAATTCAAGACGTTTTTTTTCAGGATATACGCCTTTATAAATGACTTGTCTTGATTGTAATATTAAGGGTTATAATGATTAATGGCAATTATTCAGCTTACTAGGAAATGTTCTTATGTACTTACAAAGAAGTTTAAGTCCATTGTATATTTTGTCTATCTATTAGGAAGGCTATGTATGATTCTCGTGGATAGTAAATACTGGGTGTTGGGTGTTGGGAAGTTTCATTTGGAATTTGATAATTTGCTGCTTTTTTGGCTTTTACTTGTTTTTATGAAAACCACTTTTCTTCTCTCCTCTGGGATTTTTGGTTTTCATTCGCTTGATGAAAACTTTTCCCCGATATCTCAGAGTTTTGGTTCTCTTTGTCTTGGGCACAGTGAACGCTTCTCTGTTACCTTTTCCTGCTTCTTCTCTTGCTTTCGGGCTCAGAGAACGCTTCTCTGTTACCTTTTCTTGCTTCTTCTCTTGCTTTTGGGCTCAGAGAACGCT